>JAKACI010000021.1 GCA_021821565.1 bacterium
AAAAAAACAATTTAAAAAATATAGATGTTTCAATTCCTATCGGTAATTTAGTATGCGTTACCGGAGTTTCAGGGTCGGGGAAAAGCACTTTAGTTATAGATACCTTGTATGAAGCTATTTTTAATTATAAAAACGGAATAAAAGATTTTTCAAAATTTAATGTTGATTTCATTGAAAACATAAATCTAATTGACAGAGTAATAGATATTGATCAATCGCCTATCGGCAGAACGCCGAGGTCTAATCCTGCAACTTATACAGGTATTTTTACAATAATCAGGTCATTATTCACTGAAACTAAAGAATCAAAAATAAGAGGATATCAGCCCGGCAGATTCAGTTTTAACGTGAAAGGGGGGAGATGCGAAGCCTGCGCCGGAGACGGAGTTAAAAAGATTGAGATGCTATTTATGCCGGATGTTTACGTTACCTGCGATGTTTGCAAAGGCAAAAGATATAACAGCCAAACGCTTGAGATTAAATATAAAGATAAAAATATTTATGACATTTTAAATATGACTTTTAAAGAAGCTTATGATTTTTTCGGGAGCATACCGCCGCTTGCGCATAAAATAAAATTTTTAATAGACGTGGGACTGGATTATATTACTTTAGGACAGCTTGCGACGACTCTTTCGGGAGGGGAAGCCCAAAGAATAAAATTGTCAAAAGAACTGTCAAGACCGAATGAGTTTAAAACACTTTATATTTTAGACGAACCTACAACAGGATTACATTTTGAAGATATAAAAAAATTATTAAAAATTATTAATTTATTAGTTGATTCAGGAAATACCGTTGTTGTAATTGAACATAATATGGATGTAATAAAATGCGCAGACTATATAATTGATATTGGACCGGAAGGGGGAGACGGCGGCGGCTTTGTGGTTGCGGAAGGAAATCCTTACGAAATAATACTGAACGAAAATTCATTGACGGGAAAATATTTAAAAAATGAAATAGACATTAACAACGTATAAATAGTGAACCTTAGACCAAGCTGCCAAAAATAAAATTGTAAAAAAGTATTGACTTTAACCTCGTATAGTGATAAAAAATAAATATTAAGTAGTAAAATTTTATTACATCGTTTTAATAAAATATCTACATAATCGCTTAATTTTTAAATTCATTATATTTAAATCAAAAAAAAAGGGGGGGGTTAAAAATGGCAAAAAGCTCGGAAGAATCGCCTTCAAGGCGAACTTTTATGATGGTCGTCATTGGATTGATTTCAACTGTTATCGGTATCGCATTAGCGGTTCCTATTCTTGGAACAGTTTTAAATCCATTGTTTAAAAAAAGGGATATTGTCTGGACAAAGTTAGGCAAAACCAGTGATTTAAATTTAAAACCGTTAACTCCAAAATTTGTGCCCGTCTATTTTAAAGTTAAAGAAGGATGGTCTGTTAATACATTGCCAAGGCAGGTAGTCGTCGTAAAACAGGTTAACGGAGATTTGCTATTCTTTTCTAATCAGTGCACGCATTTAGGATGTCCTTTACATTGGATACCTGCAAGACAAAAATTTCTATGCCCGTGCCATGGAGGTATGTTTAACGCAACAGGAAAGGTAGTCGGCGGACCTCCGCCAAGACCTCTTTATCAGTGGGTTCATAAAATGGAAGGAAATATTGTTTACATTCAAAATAAGTTTAAAGACAATCCAAAAGACAGGGGGATATGATGTTTAAACAAATTCAAAACTGGTTTGATGAAAGAATCGGTCTAACCAAAGTTATAGAAGAATTTAACGGTGAGAGGATACCGAGACGCGGAGGCTGGGCATACACACTTGGAAGCGTACTTGCTTTCCTTTTTACCGTACAGGTAGTAACAGGCATATTTCTATTATTTTATTACGTGCCTTATTTTCCGGTAGCAAGAAATGCAACTTATTTTATAAAAAATCATGTTATTCTTGGAAATATATTGTTAGGCATTCATCTCTGGGGCGCCTTTACGATGATATTTATTATACTTGTTCATATGGCAAGGGTGTACTTTTCCGGAGCTTATAAAAAACCTAGAGAATTGCAATGGATTGTGGGTATGGTTTTATTTTCCGTAGTCGTAGTTTTAGGTTTGACAGGATATATGCTTGTAGGAAATGAAAACTCATGGTGGACTATAAACGTTCTTGACAATGTCGCTTCACATACGCCGTTTATCGGGGGATTTTTAAGAATTATAGTAAAAGGAGGCACAGAAACAAGTGTTTTAACAATGCAGCATATTTTTGCGGTGCACGTATGGTTATTGCCAATCGTAGTAATAATGTTTATACCTATACATTTATTTTTAATAAGAAAAACAGGTCATCAGGGTATGGCTTTAGAATACAAAAATAGCAAACTGAGCGACGACGATGAAAAAAAATGGCAGCATCCGGACGGAACTGTGCCGTTTTTTCCTGACCAATTTTATAAAGATATGATTGTTGCAATATTTGTTTTTGCTGTTGTATATCTTTTAGCAGTGTATGTAGGCGCTTATATCGGACCTATGTACAGACCGTTAGCCGTTCATTTCGCTCCTGAGGCAGACTGGTATTTTCTTGCAAATGAAGAATTGCTGAAATTTTTCCCCGGTCACGGACTTATTATATTTTCAACATTTCTTATTCCTTCAATCGGTTTTGCAATACTATTTGCTCTTCCGTTTATTGACAGGACAAAGGAAAGAAGTCCGTTTAAGAGACCGGCGGCAACTGTTCTGGGAATATTGTTTCTCCTTTTGTTAGTTTATTTAACATTAATCGGCGGAGAACCTAAGGCGCCGGCGACAGTTTAACATTTTACTAATAAATAATAAATAATATATCGGGTAAATTTGAACACAGATTAAAGATTATTGATTTTAAAAATAAACCTGATTAATTTATTATTAAATATTAATTATGAAGTCGCTAATAACAATTATTACTTAATAGGAGTAAATTAAGATGAATTTAGGAACTATAGATATATTTAATCTTTTTATAAATCGATTAGCTTTAGGATTTATGGCAATCGCATTTATATCTCATTATATAGGGATATTTAAAAAAGAGGATAGGTATTTTAGGCTGGCAAAGCCTTTAATTCTTATTTCATTAATAATTGGAACAATTCAGACGATTGTTTATTTTTATTTTTTAAGCCTGTTAAGAAACGGCATACCAAACTTCTGGATATTAATGAATAAACTCCAGCCGGGAGTTATAGGTTATTCTATGGATTCGCTCTTAATATTTTTAATTTTAGGAGCTATATATTATGCAGGATTTGATTCCAGAGCTAATACAAGACATCAAGGGTGGAATGTTTTTATCGGGATAATAGCATTTGTCTTTGGGTTTTTGTCGGATATTTTTTATACGATAACGGAAAGTTATACAATAGGTCCGACTCCGCCGACTGCGATAAGAACACCGATGTCAATATTATTAGTTATTGAAAAAAATATTCAGCTGTTTGTTCTTGCGGGCGCTATACTCGCAATTTATGCAGCCGTCAGATATATCGCGTCTTCAAAAAAAGAAGATAAAGAATTTTACGACTGGATGGGTTCTTTCGCAAGTATTATAACCGTTATGTTTCTTATTGCTTACCCAATAGTGTACTTCGCCTGGTTTAAACATTTCAGGGCTACCTCCAGTACAGGATTTAATAGAATAATGCTCGGAAAATACCAGTGGATAATGTATGACTTTTTAGAATCATTCGGCGCCGCATTGATTTTAAATTTTATTTATATGCTGTGGAAATTAATAAACGGAAGAGATAAAAGCAAGCCCACAATATCTGTCGGATTGATAGGATTTTTAATAATAGTCGCTATTATATCGTTGATATTTGGCGATCTACCTCTTTCGATGGGTGTTTTAGGTAATATGCAGCCTGTAAAATATCTTGCGCTTGCAGGATTGTTTTTGACTGGTTTTTTAGTTCTAGGATATTATCTGAAAGATTTAACGCCTAATTTTAAATTTGGAAATATTTCAAAAATACCCCAATTCTTTCTTATAGCCGGCGGATTGTTAGTTGCTTTTAATGTTCCTTTAATGGGGTATATGAAAATAGCGGCAAGAGGTACAAATAGAATAATTTACCAGACGATGAATCTCAGCGGATCTAAATATGTACCGCCTATTGTGTACCCTTGGCCCGTAAAAAAAGGATTTGGATTATTGCATGATAAATGCGTTCTTTGCCATACGCTAAACAGGGTTGAAAGATATAACGGTAAAGCGTACGGTCCGTTTAAAAATCTTGTTCTTCATCAGATGAAAGTAGTTAACGGATGCCCTATTACAACAGCTGAAGGAAAAGAAGTCGTTAAATATTTAGATTCTTTAAATATTATCGCTTACAACCTGCATCTTGCAAAAGAGCATAAAAAATGGACTCCGCCGGCATCATTGCCATGGGGAAAACCTGCGGCTTCAACCGTAAAATTAAAAGTTAAAAAATCTAAATCAAAGGTTTTGACAAAAAAAAGTTGATTTAAATTATTTAAATATTATCAATTAAAATTTTGCAGGTAAAATTTTATAGGCATTTACTTTAAAATAAGTAAATGCCTATTTTGCAATAAATTATCATTTATAAAAATTATATAATTTAATTATTAATAAATGCAATATGGATAAAGAATTTATAAAACAAATAACAAGAATGAGTTCTCTCGGTTTGAATGTTATAATTTCTTCTATTATAGGGTTTATTATAGGATATTATTTGGATAAATATACAGGATATATTTATCTTTTTGTGATTATTTTTACAATAATAGGATTTAGTGCGGGAATTTATGAAATTTATAAACAAATTAAAAAAGAACTTAATACTAAAGTATGAAAATTATCAAAATATATCACCGCTTATTAATATTCCTTTTACAATCGGTTTAGCTATTTTTTTTATAGCAGGTTTATTTACGGTAATTATATTTAATGGTATGAATTTTACGTTAAGTATATTTATTGGTTTCATAATTGCTTTTGCTTTTTACATTGATATGAGTTTATATATTTCCAAACACATAAAAAATTTAAATCCTGTTTTAGCAATTATTAATTTAATAAAAAACTTGTTCTTAACCGCTTTTTTTTTTATAATAACATATAAATTAATTCGTTATAATTTCATCGGCGTATCTATCGGTTTTACAATTATGCCTTTTTCAATTTTATGGGCATGGATATTTTGGTCTGATTTATTAATTAAATAATAATATTCATAATTATGTAATATCTGCATTAATTTTATATTTAGGATGATAATGTAAAAGTTTTTTTGGTTAAATTGTCTGTAAATATTTAGTATTTAAGTTTATGCATTAAATAAGTTATTATGTTAATTGAAATATTAATTTTATAATCATTATTAAGATTATTAAATTATATTAAATAAATTTATGAGGTTTTGATATATGTTAGAAGCACCGATATTAATTAATATTCCCGGAATTCCAATTTACTGGACTATGACTATTATTACAATGATAATAGTTCTTTCTCTTTCGTTCATTATTGGAAAAAATTTAAAAGTTGTTCCGGGTGCGGCTCAAAGTTTTATCGAGCTTATTATAATAATGACGGAATATTTTCTTAAAGAAATTATTGGCGACGAAGGCGCAATATATCTGCCTTTAATTGCTTCTTTTGCCGTCTTTATATTATTTTCTAATTTGATAGGGAGTATTCCGGGATTTACGTCTCCTACGGAAACAATTGATACAACCGCTGCATTAGCTTTGATAGTGTTTATTTTATCTCATTTTATGGGTGCAAAAAAACATGGGTTTAAATATCTGAAGAAATTTTTAGGTCCATTAATAGTATTGGCTCCGATAATGATAATAATAGAAGTTATGTCTGCGCTTTCAAGACCTTTTTCCCATGCATTGCGACTATTTGCAAATATATTTGCGGAAGGATTTATGGTAACGGTTTTATTGTTTCTGCTACCGTGGGTTGTTCCGGCTATAATGATGTATATGCAAATTTTTACCGATTTTATGCAGGCGTTTGTTTTTTATCTTCTCGCTATAATTTATATAGCGCTTTCCCTTGAATCGGAAGAAATGGTAGAGGAAGAGAATGCGCTCTAAATTCAATAACAATAAAATAAATAGATAAGATAATAAATTAATTTTTAAAATAATATTATATTGGAGGGGAAATGTTTAAAATTTTTTCTTTTTTAGCAGCTTTCGCAATTATATTGTTTGAAAGCGCTAAGGTTTTCGCAGCGAATATAGCAGCTCATAATATGGCTGGACCAGCACATACAGTACATACATCAGTACATACAATAGTCGCTTCGCATGCAGATATTATGTCTAAGAGCTTGTTCTTTGGGCTTTCAGCGCTTGGCGGCGGTTTAGCTATCGGATTAGGTGTTATAGGTGCCGGCGTCGGCATGGGAAGTGCCGTCAGGGGCGCGTTGGAATCTATGGGTAGAAATCCTGCTATGGAAAAGAAGCTTGTCGTATGGATGATTACAGGTATGGCAATTATGGAATCATTAGCATTGTATGCGTTATTAATTACATTTATTTTATTTTATGCAAATCCGTTCAAAGCAATAATTTTAAAATAAGTTTATATATAACTATATCTAAAAAGGTCTGTACAAATTATTATCGAGTTTCAACACTTTGTTTAAAGCTGTCGTTTATAACTTTATGAACGACAGCTTATTTATTTTTAATATATGCAATTAACATGTAATTATTTCTTAACTGCATACCATGAAAGACATCCACATACTGTTGCTTCATCAGATTTATTTATGTGTCATAATGTATATAGCGGTCATAATATTTTGCGTATTTAGATTCCATAAAATAATAATGTAATACCCAAAATTGCCGATAGAGATTATTAAAAGTGCCTTAAAGTTATATAAATACTGAATTCCTGCCTGCGCAGGAATGACACCCAACGGGTGAAACGATAAATCTTCGCAAAATCATTCCCGCGCAAGCGGGTACGCTTTAAAGCCGTCGGCATTTAGACGGCTCATCTAGAAAAATTAGAAAAATAATTTTCTATCGGCAATTTTGGGATTGCAGGATTAATGAATTTAGCATCATTTGAAGAAGTAATATGAAAATGATACAATAAATACTAAATACAAAGGAGTATATTGAGCAATGACGAGTATTATATTTATTATAGTGATTTTGTTTTTTACATCAATTTCAGTCGGCATTGTGGGTAACGTTATAGGAATAGGAGGAGGCATTCTTCTCGTACCTTTTTTTCTTTTATATATGCATTTATCTCCGGTAAAAGCAAGCGGATTAAGTCTTTTTACAATTTTGGCAAGCTCATCAGGGGGGTCTTTTAAATTTATTAAAGAAAAAATAATAGATTTTAAATTGTATTTAATGATAGTTCTTTTTGCCGTACCCGGAGTTATTGCAGGTTCAATTTTAAGCAAATATATAAAAACCGACGAATTTAAAGGAATTTTTTCTTTAATAGTTGTTATTATAGGTATATTTTCATTAATAGCTACAAATATTCAGACAAAAAAGGCAGAAAATGAAATTGATTTAAATAAAGTTAAAATTGATAATAGCGCTAATTCTTTCAATATAAAAAAAAATAAAGAAATTAACAATAAGGAAAGCAGCAATGAGAATATTAAAACTTTAAGCGGCAGCGGCAGGGATAGAAATTTTAAACTACGGTCAATTATTATTTATCTAAAACATATACATATAAACAGTGATATAAAAAGAAAAAGGATTGACAGAACAGGCAATATATTTGATTATTATATTAAAAAACCGGTTGTTATTAATTTTTTTTCTTTAATCGCAGGGTTTATTTCCGGATTTATAGGTATAGGCATAGGCGGTATAACGGGAACATTTTTAACGGCGGTTGAACAGATCCCCCCTAGAATTGCATTTTCTACCGTTATATTAGCCATGATTTTAACATCTATTGTCGGCGGATTTATTCATCTGGCATATATGAGATTTTCGTCTAACACAATAATATATTTAATCCCTTTAATGATTGGAGCGGTAATAGGTTCTCAGCTCGGCGTGCATATATCTAAATTGCTTAAGTCAAGAACTCTTAGGCTGTATCAGGGTTGGATAATTATAACATTAGGATTTTTAATGTTTGCAATATCTTATATCAAATAAGCTATATAAATTAATATAATTTATTTTATTCATATTTTTTTAGTTAAATAATAAATATACATAAATATACAAATGATGTTTTTTAATTATTTTATGACAATTTTTAAATGAAGAATGAAGAAATTTTAATTAACTATTATATATATAAGGAGATAAGCTTATGTCTTTTGATTTTTTTAATCCGGTAAAAATTCATTTCGGGATAGATTCATTGCAGGATGCAGGTAAAATTGCAAAAAAATACGGCACGCACGCATTAATTGTAACGGGAAAATCATCAATGCAAAAATCAGGCGTATTAGATAAACTTGTAAAAATTCTAAAAGACGAAGGCGTAAATTCTATCGTATTTTCCGATATTACTCCAAATCCTACCATAGATGAGATTGATGCTGCGGCAAAAATTGCCAAACAAAACAATATTGATTTAATAATTGGTCTTGGAGGAGGAAGTCCTCTTGATTCATCTAAAGCTATTGCCGTTGCGGCAAAAGGCAATATACCTGTCTGGGATTACTTAAAAATCCAACCGGAAGGAGCATTACCGATTATAACGATAGTTTCTACTTCAGGAACAGGATCCGAAGTTAATAGATTTTCAGTTATGACAAATACTGAAACAGGAGAAAAACCGGGATTTGGATATGAATGTATGTATCCTAAAGAAGCTATTATAGACCCTATTATTATGGAATCGATGCCTCAATATGTTACAGCAACGACGGGCTTTGATGTTTTTGTTCATGCTTTAGAAGCATATACGGGAAAAATAAGCAATCCAATCGCCGACAGTTATTGTGAAAAGACATTTGCCTTGCTAAGAGAAAGCTTTATTGCAGCCTACAATGAACCTGAAAATATTAAGGCAAGGTCAGATATGGCAATGGCTTCCGCGTTAGCAGGATTGGCGATTGATTCTGCAGGCGTCGGCATAATACATGCACTTGAACATCCAGTGTCGGGTAATTTTCCAAACATTGCCCATGGAGCAGGTTTAGCGGCTTTGATTATTGAATCTATGAAACTAAATATTAAAGATAAAACTTGCAGAGAAAAATATGCTAAAGTCGCTCATATATTTGGAAAAATTAAAGGAAATAAAACTGAAGAAGATATGGCTTACGAATTGATAGAAACCGTTAAAAAAATGCTTTCGGATGTTGGCTTAAATGTAAAACTTAAAGATTTAGGAGTCGGCGAAGATAAATTAGAAAAAATTGCAAAAGAAGCTTTCACGACTATGAATTTTGCAGCTTTAAACAATCCTGTTGTATTAGGCGAAAAAGAGGCGCTGAAATTATTAAAAGCCTCTTTTTAATTCCCAAAATTGCCGATAGAGATTGTTAAAATAGCTTTAAAGTTATATAGAACATTAGATTCCCGCTTACGCGGGAATGACACCCGTTGGGTGAAAACTTAAATACCCGCAAAGTCATTCCTGCGTGAGCAGGTACGCTTTAAAGCCGTCGGCATTTAGACGGCTCATCCAGAAAAATAATTTTCTATCGGCAATTATCGGTAATTAACATTATATTTTGTCTGTCTAATTAATTATATTATTTAATAAATCGGGATATAGACAGCACAGCCGATTATTATAAAATATATGCTAATATATTATTAATATACGTAGCTTTCAACAAGAAATTTTAAAAATGGTTTAAGTTTTGCTAATATATTAATATATATAGATATAGATATATAGCCGGCTATTTTATAAATTTTTTATTAATAGTTTAAACTTTTAACCTTTTTAACCTATGGAATATGGGATACCCAAAACTTCAAAAATCATTTTTCGTCAGAGAAGATACATTGCAGGTAGCTAAGGAATTATTAGGGAAGTATTTATTGACAAATATTGACGGAGAAGGTATATCAGGCGGAAAAATAGTTGAAGTTGAAGCGTATCTTGGAGCTCAGGATAAAGCGTCTCATGGTTACAATAATCGCAGAACCAAAAGAAATGAAAATTTATACAAAGAAGGCGGAAACGCTTATGTTTACTTTTGTTACGGAATGTATTATTTATTTAATGTTGTGACAGGTAAAGAAAATACGGCAAACGCCGTTCTAATAAGAGCGATAGAGCCAGAAATAGGCATTGACATAATGATGCAAAGAAAAATGAGGAGATTAAAATCTAAAGGTGATTTATCTATTAGCAAAAGATTAAAAACAAATAGTATTATAAATAAAATCGCGTCGGAATCGGAAAAAAATTTATACGGCGAAATCAAAGGAGTAAATAATATTATAACAAATAGAATTACATCAGGACCCGGGCTTTTAACAATTGCATTAGGAATTGATTTAAGGCATAACGGTATTGCTATATTCGATAATGAAGAAGCGAAAATAGATGTAAACAGTTATGATAATTTTAATAAATTAAATATTAATGATAAAAATATAAGCAATAATGACGATAAAATAATAATAAACTTGAAATATGGCTGGAAGACAGAAGTTTAAATATTTCTAATAAAGATATAATAGAAACGGCAAGAATAGGCGTTGACTATGCAGAAGAACATGCTTTCTTGCCGTGGAGATTTAAAATTAAGGGTAATAGTTGGGTAAGTAGATAGTTACTAAATTGACATAAATTAATTATGTGTTGACAATTTTTTTTATATATAATAAAATACAAACCAGTCGGTATTCAAGTTGCCATTCAAGTAACTGAAGTATAAATGGTATAAACGGTACAAATATTGAATATAATAGTTTTATTGTTTTAAAAATTAAATAAAACATTTTATATTTTTAATAAATTCATTATATTCGTATTAAAATGAAATAAAATAAATAACATATTTGGCTTAATTTGCATTATGGTTTTTATATAAATAAAAATTTAACACTAAAATTAAAAAGGAGGCATTACAATGGCGAAAGCAAAAGCATTGATTATTATTTTATCGGGAAACGATAATCCCGTTAAAGTTAAACTTGGTCTTAATGTTGCTTGGAGAACGAAAAGCAGCGGAGCGTTTGAAGATGTAAAATTAATTTTTTTTGGACCGGGGGAAGATTTTATTGCTAAAACAGAAGACAAAGAAATCATAGAAGCTTATGAGCAAGTTTTAAATAACAATATAGTGCCGCAGGCATGCGTAGCAGTTGCCGATGGTTATGGGGTCAGTCAAATTTTGATTGATAAAAAAGTTGAATTGGTTCATGCAGGTCAGGCAATTGCACAAATTATGGCAGAAGGCTATCAACCGTTGACTTTTTAACTACACTATAATATATATTATAGTAATATTGCATCAGTCGGCTATTTGTATTTCAAATTTCAGCAAATAATATAGTATTAAAAACAAATGCGAAATTTTATATCAAATAACAATTTGGTATAAAATTTTAAAATGTGTGATTTGAATATATTATTATATTATCGTATGTCAATTTGACTGAATTAACTAAAAATGGCAGTTAAAAATAAAGATTATAAAAGAATAGAGATAATAGATACAGCCTATACTCTAATGCTTGAAAAAGGCTATGAAGATACGGGCATACAGGATATTATAAATAATATTAATGCAACGAAGGGCTGTATCTATTATTATTTTAAATCAAAAAAAGAAATTGCTATCGCAGTAATAGAAGAAATAATAAAGCCCTTTTTTGACAGCCAGTGGTCTATTGTTTGTATGGCGGATAATCCTATTGATGAAATATGTAAAATTATTGACGATGTATATTTAAATAGCGCCGATAATCTTGCCAAAACAGGGTGTCCTTTAGGCAATTTAATTCTTGAAATGTCGGCAAAAGACCCTGTTTTTTCAAATTTAACCAATGAAATAATAATAATGTGGCATAATCATATAAAAAAAGCTTTACAAATATCAAAAACAAAAAAAATTATTAAACAAGAATTAGATGAAAGCTTTGTTGCAAATTTTATAATTGCATCATTTGAAGGCTGCATTATGATTTCTAAATCTAATCATAGCAAAGAAGTATTAAAAGGCTGTTTTTCTGTTTTAAAAGAATATCTCTTATTATTAAAAATATAGCCGGCAATTAAAATTATCTATCGGCAATTTTTGGGTATGTATTTTGCAATCAAAAAATTATATATTCTTTATTCTTCCATAGAAACTATCAATGATATTTCAATGATAAGCAACGAGGCTAATTTACATTTATTATTAATTAATATCAATAC
>JAKACI010000022.1 GCA_021821565.1 bacterium
TCAAGCTTTTTAAATTATCTTTTTATACTTTTTTTATATTTATATATAAAACCTTAAATCAATGATTAACACTATGTAATATAAAAAATTGTATTTCATAAAATAAGCAATGTCAAGTAAATAAGTAATTTTATATTTATTTATATAAATATATATAAAAATATCTATGATTATTAATTATTATAACTATATATTATATATTATAATTATATATAATATATAGTTATAGATATTTTTAAATTTTTCTCACCTTACAAACGCATGCGAAATGTTATACAATAAAGGCTTCATTATATAATTCATAAGGGTTCTTTTGCCTGTTTTAACGGTTGCCTGCACCGGCATGCCCGCCTTCAGCTTTAATTTTAACCGCGCCAGCGTCTTTAATCCTTTTTTATCTATTTTAATTTTACAAACATAATACGCCATATTATTCGCTTTGTCAACGAGGCTGTTAGCCGAAACATAAATAACTTTGCCGTTAATAACGGGGGTGCTTTCTATGTTAAATGCGGGAAATCTTAAATTAGCCGTGAGACCCTTGCGGACATGGGCTATATCCTGCGTCGGCACATTTGCCTTTATTATTAAATTTTGATTTAAGGGCAAAATGTCTATAATAGGCTGACCCGGCATTATGACGCCGCCTATCGTTTTTATATAAGTTTTAACCACTATTCCGTCAACGGACGACTTTATAGTAGAATGCGCAAACTGATTAAAAGCGGAGAGATACTCCTGTTTTAAAGCAAAAACTCTCTTTTGCACGGCGCTTAGATGCGTGTTGACTTCTTTTGAAAAATTATTTCGGAGGTCGGCAAGTTTTAGTCTGTATTCTCCCATAGACTGCTCCGCTCTTGTTATGCTCCCCGTTTCTTCGTTTAATTTTCCTTCAAGTTCCTGTATAGTGGTTTCCATATAGATAATTTTAACTTCGGGATAGTATCCTTCTTTAGCAAGCTTTTTTAACGGTTTCATTTCTTTTTTTGCAAGCGTTATCTGATTTGCGGTTGTTCTTTTTAGCTCTCTTATGTTTTCAATATAATCTTTAAACCCTTTTATATTGACTTTTAAGATATTTTCATCTGCCGTAAAGTTGATTCTTTTTGAGTTGAAAAGCTGCCTCTGGGTAGCCATTGCCTCTTGCGCCTGCGCGCTGTTTTTAAAGGATAGAAGCTCAGGCGGAAATGTTATATTGCCTGCACCCGTCTCTTCCGCTTTAAGCCTTGCATAAAGCGCAAGGTCGGCGATATATTCGCTTTTTGCGGCGGCAAGATTTGATTTTTGCTGCGAGTCGTTTAAAAGCATAAGGGTTTGATTTTTTTTAACCGTATCGCCGTCGTGAACAAGAATATCTTTAATTGTTCCTCCGTACCTGCTCTGAATAATATTTTCCTGAGACGAAACGGTAACAAGTCCCGGAACACCGATTCCGTTAATAAACGAAGCTAAAGACGCCCATACGATAAACCCGATAAAACCCAATATAAGAACCGAAAAACCGATTAGCATAATAGGCTTTGAATTTGTATGAATATTGGTATCTATATCATCATTTTCTTCATTTTCAGGCGTGCCGTTTCCTTTTAGTCCTTCAAGCAATTTCATAATATTAAATAGCTCCGAATATATTAATTAAATTATCTCTTTTCTTCCTGCCGGGTATCGGGATTATTCCCCTGTTGTTGTTGCTGCTGTTGTTGCTGCTGTGGTGCAGGCACTTGTTTTTGCGATGCAAGCAATGCGCTGAGCACGTCATTTCTTAAACCGTACATCTGGATAGTTCCGTTTGCAAGAAGCATTATTTTATCTACGACTGAAAGTATATGCGTTCTGTGGCTTATAATAAAAACCGTTGATTTTTGTTCTTTAAGTTTTGCAAGAGTGTTAAGAAGCGCATGTCCGCCGAGGTCGTCAAGGTTAGAGTCCGGTTCGTCAAGAACGACTAACGAAGGATTTCCGTAAATAGCTCTTGCGAGAGCTACCCTCTGTTTTTGCCCTCCGGAGAGTATAACCCCGCCTTCTCCGATAAATGTGTCGTATCCGTCGGGAAGATTAAGTATCATTTCGTGTATGCCGACTATTTTAGCTGCTTCAATGATTTTAAAAGAATCTATGTCGCCGAATCTGGCAATATTTTCCGCTACCGTACCGTTTAAAAGCTCTATGTCCTGCGGCAGATATCCTATATAGCCGCCTAACGCATCTTTATCCCACGAAAAAACTTCGGCGCCGTCAAGTCTCATACTTCCGGCGGCGGGAGGCCAGACTCCGACTATCATTCTCGCAAGAGTTGATTTTCCGGAACCGCTTGGTCCTACTATGGCGACCATATCTCCTTTAAGAGCTTCAAAAGTAATGCCTTTAAGCACTTGAAGCTGCGAGTTCGGAGGAACGGCATAAAGATTCAGCGAATTAATTTTACCTTCAGGCGCAGGCAGCGGCATTCCTTTTTCTCTTTCAGGAAAAGCTGTAAATAGCTTAGTTAATCTATTGTAAGAATCACGGGAAGAAACAAAGCCTTTCCATCCGCCGATTGCAAGGTCTATAGGAGCGAGCGCTCTGCCCATTAATATAGCGCCTGCGACCATCGCTCCTGCGGTAATTATGTTGCCGTTTATAACGTAATAAGCTCCGAAAGTATACATAAGAGACTGGAACGCTATTCTGAAAAACTTGGTAGGCGCCGAAACATTGCCTGTCTTCTCGCTTGCGCGCGACTGCAGAGCAACAGATTTCTCATACTTCGGATTCCAGTGTTTTTTTACATTTGACAGCATCCCCATAGACTCTATGACATCCGCGTTTCTGAAGTTGATGCTGGCAAAAGACGAAGCGGTATGATAATAGTTATTGGAAGCGGTAAGCTTTTTTTTGCTTACTATTTCCGTCAAAAAAGCCATAAAAAATAAAACTAAGGCGGCAAAAGCGGCAAAAACTCCAAGAACCCAGTAAATTAAGCCGATAACTATTACATATATAGGAGTCCACGGAACATCAAAAAAAGCGATAGCCCCCGTGCCTGTTATAAACTGCCTGATATTTGTAAAATCGCCGAAAACCTGAGAAGCGTCTGTGCTGCCCGTGCGGAGGCATTTTTCAAAAGCAACCTGAAACAGTCTTTCATTAAGGCGCTTATCCATTTTATTACCGATGCGGATTAAAAGCTGTGTTCTCGTCCATTCGAAAACTCCCATTAATAATAGCATAAAGAGCATTATTACCGTAACCACTATAAGAGTAACGTTGCTTCTGCTGGCAAGGACGTCGTCATAAATCAGGAGCATATAAATTGCGGGAACAAGCATAATAAGGTTTATTATAAGACTGAAAATGCCGACTACGTAAAAATCATTTTTAAATGAAGTCAAAAGCTTTAAGAGTTCAGGCTTTTCGGCAACCGTAAAAGGTTTATTGCGTCTAAATAAGCTCATGCAGAATTATCCTATTTTTAATTATCCTTAAGTATAAGTATTTATATTTTTACTTTATTTGGATATATTTGTTTTAAGAATTTTTAAGCCATTTATTAATTTTACGCAAATCGTATTCGGACAAAACTCCTGCATTAAAATCAAGGTTTAAAAGACTTATTATATACTCGTATTTTGCCTTAAGAAGTTTTACTCTGACATCATAAAGCCGCTGAACGGAGTTTAGAACATCCGTCATAGTTTTTATGCCTGCAGCCAGTCCCATTTTATTGCCTTTAAGAGAAAAACGAGCCGATTTTAAGGCTAATTTAAGCATTTTAATCTTAACTATATCGCCTTTTATTCCGAGAAACGACTGGCTTACCTTTCGGTTATTTTTATGAAGCTCCTTTTCGTATTCCTGATTTGCCCGCTGAACTAAATTTTCCGATTCCGCAGTTTTTGCAAAAGCATATCCGCCGTTAAATATGGGAATATTTATCTGAAATCCCACATTATAATATTTAATGGGCGGGGTCTGTATATATTCCTGAGTGTTTGTAGCAGAATAGCCCGCGACAAAATCAACCGACGGCAGATGCAGAGAAATGGCTTTCTTCACTCCGTCTTCGTAATAGCCTTCATTATCTTTGTAGTATTTAAGCATAGGATTGTGTTTTTTTGCAATATTAATCCAGTATTTGATATTTGAAGGGTAGGGCGTGGACAGCGGTATGCTATGTTTTAACGGTTCCAAATTTTTACCGCTTACGCCTACGACATTTTTAAATTTCATATAGTTATTTTCAAGACCGTTTTTTGCTCCGACTATCTGCGATAAAACAGAATAATATTTTGCTCGAGCATTGTAAACATCGGTCTTAGTGCCTGCTCCCGCGGACAGAAGCTTTTTTGCCTGCTCAAGTTCCTGATGAACGGCGTTTTTTTGCGAATTTAAATCTTTAATAAAATCCTGCGCGGCAAGAACATCTAAGTAAACTTCGGCTACAGTTAATATTAGATTTTGCTTTTGCGATTCAAATTTCGCGTTGCCGATAGAAGCTCTTGTCTTATACTGGCTATACTCAAAAAACCTTTTCATGCTGAATATCGGCTGAGATAAGCTCACTCCTTCGGTTCTTGACGTATAGCTGAAATAATAGGGCGGCGGTTTTATAAAATCGTATCTTGACACGTTTCCTGAAGCGTTAAGATGCGGCAATAAAACGGACAAACCTTCCCAACCGAGCGCATCGGACGCTCTTTTTCCGTAAAGAGCGGCTTTAAAAGCATGGTCATGTTTTACCGCTAATTTATAAGCCTGAATAAGATTTAAAGGATAAGGCGCAATATCAGAGGTGTTTTTATTTTTGAGCGAATTATTCTTATGCGCTTTATTATTGCGCGCTTTAGTATTATTTCCGCCGATATTTTTATGGGTATTGCCGCTATTACTATTGTTATTGCTGCTGCTATGATTACTGATATGATTGGCATTACTATCGGCATAAAGATTAGCATTAATATCAGTATTAATATTAGCAGCAGTATTAATAGCATAAGCCGCTGAATTAAAATTAAGCATCACTAAAAGAAAGAAAAAACAGAATAAAATCAATAAAAACAGAAATGGGCTAAATAGGCTAATGCTAAATCGGTTAATAAATTGATTAATATTAGATTGATTAGATTGATTAAAATACTTTTGATTTAAATATTCAGGATTTAAATACTTAGGATTTAATTTATTATCAGACACTTTATTTATATTATTTATATTTAAATTGCTATTAAACAAACCGCTTTAAAACCTCTTTTTAAATTTTATATTTTTTTATATATTTATTAATTATTATTAATTATAAAATATAAAATTTTTCAATTTTTTATACTATAATAATTATATTATAATTGCAAGATTATTATTTGTTTTTTTACGCTCTTTTAGTCCAATAATCCGGTTTTTTGTTGAGCTGCATGACAGCAATTATAAACACTTCCGCTTTGTCCACATTATATATAATTCCGTACGGAAATCGTTTTAATAAACACCTTCTTACATTAATAGATATATTTGTCCACGCTTGAGGAAAAGAAATAATTTCTTGAATAGCTGAATAAACATCTCTGGCAAACTCAAATCCCAAATTGTTCTTGCATTGGTTATAGTATTTAACAGCCTCATTAAGTTCTTTTTCAGCTTTAGGATGGAAAGAATAAATCAAAAATTCAACCTTTTATTTATTTATATATTTTATTAAATACTTCTTCACCTGCAATTGTATTGACTTTACCGCTTTTTATTTCTTGAACTCTTTTTTCCGCCTCATCTGCCCATAGCTTATCTATTTCTTCATTGATAGGTTGAATGCTCTGCAATAATTTATCTATAAGCTGCATTCTTATATCTATCGGCAATGAAACAACTTCACTAAAAAGATCCTCTGTTTGTGTCATTTTTTACCAAATTTTTAAAAAATTAAATTTAAATAAAAAAAATCAAGTTTATTTTATATATACAAATATATTTCAATATATACACCAAATTTAAAAAATAATCAAGTTTAAAAACTTCCTTTTAATTTTTTTATTTTTAAATAATTTTGGCTTGTCCAATCTCTTCATACTTATCAACTACTTCGTCAGGTTTGCCTTTTGCTATCACGCTGCCTTTATATAACAGCATCGCTTCGCTGCAATAATCTAATATAGATTTTTTGTCATGGCTTACAAGAAGAACGGTTCTTCCGCTGTTTATGAACGTTTCTATTCTTTTTTTGCTTTTAGCCTGAAATTCTGCGTCTCCCACGGCTAACACTTCGTCTAATATAAGAATATCAGGGTTAACGTTTACGGCAACGGAAAAAGAAAGCCTTATCGCCATGCCGCTTGAATAAGTTTTAATCGGTTCGTCTATAAAATCTTTTATTCCGCTGAATTCGATTATTTCGTCATATTTGGCAAGTATCTCTTTTTTGCTTAAACCTAAAATTAAACCGTTAATTAAGATATTTTCCCTGCCGGTAAGTTCGGGATGGAAACCGGTGCCGAGTTCCAGCAGAGCGGACAAAGAACCGTTTACGGCTATTTTTCCCGAAGTCGGTTTCATTATGCGGCATAATATTTTTAAAAGAGTGCTTTTTCCTGCTCCGTTAGGTCCGATAATCCCAAAAGTCTCGCCCCTTTTTACCTTAAAACTCACATCTTTTAAAGCGGTAAATTTTAATATTTTTACCTGTTTATTTTTATTAAAGGTAATTGCATCTATAAACGCTTTTTTTAACGTGGTATGCGAAGACAGCCTTTTAAAAACTTTAGTTATATTTTCCGCTTCAATAGCGTAATTAGAATTTGGATTCTTAATTAATATATTATTTTGAATATTATTTTTATCATTAAACAAACTCACTAAAAAGCTCCTTTCTCGCGGTAAAATATGCATAGCCTGCGATAAAAAAAATAAGCGAAATAAATAAAATACTTAATACAAAAAGGGGACGCGGAAACATATTAAAATAAAAAATATCTTGAAAACATTTCATAATATAAGCTACAGGATTTAAATAGATAAGATGCCTTATTTTTAAAGGAAGCTGATTGTCAAAATACATAACGGGCATAGAAAAAAACAGAAATGTCGTTAAATTAAGTATTATAAACTGGATATCCCTGTAAAACACGTTAAGAGCGGCAAAAAATAAACTTATTCCCGCTATAAGAAAAAACTCTATCGCTATCAATAAAGGAAAATACAGCAGCGGCAGCCCGACCTGCATTTTAAATATGTAGACGAATAATATAAGGATAGGGACCGAAAGCAAATAATTTAACAGGTTGGCGCCAATTTTAGACATTACGATAATTTCCGGAGGCATAAGAGATTTTGAAACAAGGCTGCCTCCGCCTGAAATAGAAGCCGTTCCAACTAAGATAGAGCTTTGAAACCACGTAAACGGCAGTATCCCGCAAAAAAGATAGACGGGATAAGCCTTTGCAGGATTTTTAAAAACTATCACAAACAAAAAAGTGTAAATTATAAGGAGCAGAAGCGGATTCATCAAAGACCAGAAAAATCCAAGATACGAACCTCTGTACTGAATTTTAAGCTCTTTAAGCGAAAGCATCCAGATTAGATATCTGTATTTGATTAATATTTTAAATCCCTCAGTTATAGTGTTTTTTTCGGATGCCATTAATAGTTTTAATAATTTTAGATAGTATTAGTTATGCGGTTAATTAATTAAACAATTAAAATATGATTTAATTTTATTTTGATTATATCTCAATTATATTTAATATTATATAACATATAATATTATCTCAGGCAACTTAATAATGCTGTTTATTGCATATAATATAATAATGCTTATTCTATATAAAATAGATGATTGATTTACAAGTTAAAAATAAGTTCTTTTATTCTGTCCGCAAGCATATCTGCTGAGTTATCCCAAGTATTACAATCGGTTCTTATATTTTTTATGTTTATGGCGGCATATTTACTTTCAAATTCTTTTACCGCTTTAATTAAATGTTCGGCATCGGGCGTAAAATAAAAAGGGTATTCGCCGCCTACTTCTCTAAAAACGGCAATATCGCTCGCCAGCACCGGAATGCCGTAATGCACAGCTTCAACTAAAGGCAGTCCAAATCCCTCTCTTAAAGAAGCGCATATTACGGCATCGGCATTTTTATATAAAAAATTTAATTCATCATCGTTTAAATCATTAAAAACATAAAATTTTTTATTAAGATAAATAGAATTGTTAAATTTTTTTATCAGCATATCAATATTCCAGCCGATTTTTCCTACAATAACTAAAACCCCGCCAAATCCGTTTTTCCACAAATCTTCAAAAGCTTCAAACGCATAATTATAACCCTTTCTCGGCTCTATTGTTCCTACCATTAAATATATGAGGCTTGTTGCTGTTAAATCGGTTTTATGTATCTTATTTAATTGTTTTACCGAATCTATAAGTTGAAATAAATTTTTTCTAATGTTATTGGTATCGCAATTGGTATTAATATTATTAGCAGCAACATTGGCACCGGTATTATAACTCTTACTATTATTGCTATATTGAACAGTATTTTGAATACAGCCGATTTTGTTCTTAAAATCATATCCCAAATAAAAAAAAGACACCGGCTTCTTTTTTATATGGAATGTATTATTATGTAAATTATTATTATTATTTAAAGAATTATTAAAATATTCTTTAATTATTCTCATCTCGCTTTTTGAAATCGTTAAAATACCGTCTGATAACTTAATGAATTTATTTAATGCTTTTCTAAATCTTAAAGTGAAATATTTTTCAACAAACTCAGGATTGGTTAAGGGAATAATATCATAAACCACCATAATAATTACGCTGTTTTTTTTCTTTATATTTTTGCAAAAAAATTTAAAATAATAATTATTATAATAGTAATCCCAAAAGCTGTCTATTAGAAGCAATAAATCGTTTTCTTCCGGAAAAATAATATCACCGTTAATATGCCCGTTATTGTTATTAATATATGAATTAAATATCTGTATTAAACCTATAGAAAAATATTTAAGTCTTTTTAGTAATCGCCATATTGCTTTTAAGATTTTATAAATGTTTTGATTTTGATTAATATTCAATCTTTCTCTTAAAATTATTTTTACTTTTTCTTTTATATTTATTTTAATTTTAACCTTATGTCTATTTTTATTGTATGTTTTGGTATTGATATTATTGTTTGCATTATTTATATTATCCGGCTTATTTATATCATGATATACGATATTTTCAGTATTTTTGTTATTTTTATTATTTTTGCTATATAGAAATGTATTTAAACTAATATAGCCTTTAGCGCCTAAAACAATCGGTATAACCGGAATATTTAATTTTTCCGATATCCTGCAGGATCTTTCTGTTATATTGCGGACAACGCGCTGAATACCGGTATTTAAATCGTCATTATATGTTTCAGAACAATCTATTAAAATTCTGTTGATTTTTTTCATATGTGATAGTATATATAATAAATTTATTTATTTAATTAATTAAATTTATTTTAATAATCGGTTTATATTATAATAATATATAATAATAAAATAAATTAACGTACGATACTATAAAATTTTTTATCAAAGAAATATTCCAACAAATAAATAGCATAATAATAAATAATAAAACATTAAGATAAAAAAATACAGCCTTGCTATCCAACAAACAAAGATTTATAAGAAATTTCTCGCTATTGCTGGGCTCCCGCGTTATAAGCGCCGTTTTAACGCTTCTCGTCAATATTTTGCTTATTGAACGATTGGGTGCTTCTATCTACGGCGAATTTGCGTTTGCTCTTACTTTAAGCGGATATTTTGTTGCAATTGCCGATACCGGTTTATCGCCGTTTGGAGAAACAGAGACCGCCAAAAATAAAAATAATATATCAAAAATTATCAACGACATAACCTCGGCTAAATTTTTGCTTTCTTTGATATCAACTATTATAATCATTTTTATCGGAATATTTTTATTTAAAGATAACCCGAGACAAAAAATTATGCTTATAACTATTGCTTTTTTACCTATAATATATTCTTTTAATTTTTCATGGACATTAAGGGGGATTGAAAAAAACCATGTAATTCTGACAACCAACCTTATAGGCGGATTAATTTATTTTCTTGGAGTTTTATTAATAGTTAAAAATTCAAAATTGTATTTAGCCGCCGTTTTATTATTTCTGGCGGGCAGTATCATAACCTCTATTTTTCAATTAAATTATATTAGAAAACTAATAAAAAAAATAAAAGTTAATTTTTCATACGGTTCTGTTAAAAAAACCGTTAAAGACTCCCTGCCGTTCGGAATTTTTTCATGGTTCAGCGTTTTATATATAAGCTATCCTATTGTTTTTCTAAAAATTTTCAGCGATAATAAAAATATTGGATTCTACTATATAACATACAAGCTGATGGTGTTTATATTTGTAATATTCAATCTAACGGGCAACGCTTTCATTCCTGTTATATCGGACGCTATAAAAGCAAAAGATAATGAAAAAGAATCAAAAATTTTAAGCGAACTTATTAAATTTACTTACACTTTTTCAATTCCGATATGTTTCGGCGGTTTTATTATCAGCTATAATTTGATTGCAGCATTATTCGGATTAAAAATTATTGAAAGCGCAATGCTTTTAAGAATGATGATATGGGCTATCATTCCATTCGGGATAAGCTCTGCGCTGATATCTTATCTTATGGCAAAAAATGAGAAAAAGTCTCTTGTAAAATCCGCAATGTTTACATCTATAACAGGGTTTATATTTTCAATTTTCTTTATTAAGTATTTTGGATTAAAAGGAGCGGCGTATTCGTTAAATTTTATTGAACTTTTAATGGTAAGCAGTCTAATATATTTTACATATAAAATTATAAAAATTAAATTTGACATTATAAACTTTATAAAAGTTTTGGCGGCATCCGCGATTATGGCATATATCGTTATACTGGCGCATCAGAGATTAATACTGAGCATTCTTATAGGAATGGCGGTTTACGCTATATTATCCCTTATTTTAAAGACAATAACCAAAAAAGATATTGAAGAGTTTACAACTTTATTTGCAAAATAAAATTTGCATAATTAATATAATTTATGAATATTTTAATTGACATTAAATTTTTATATGAAAAAGATTGCGGCATAAAAACATTTTTGTATAATATATTAAAAGAACTTTTAAAAATTTCCGAAGAAATTAATAATAGCAGCAGCACCAATAGTAGTAATAGTAGTAATAGTAGTAATAGTAGTAATAGTAGTATGAGTATTAGTATTGGCAGTATTAATATTAATGGTAACAATAATAGTAATAGTGTTAATAGTAATAATTCGCATATACTCAATAACGATATAAATATAAATAATACATGTAATAATAATATACATAATATACACGATATAAACCATATAAACCATATAAATATTGATGTTATCGGATTAAGCGGAAAAATTACAAAACTTACTTATAAACATTTAAATTTAAAAATTATAGCAAAAAAACAAAAATTTTATAGTTCTATAAAAAATATTTTTGCCATAAATTCTTTTTTATATCCTTCAATTAAGAAAATATATAGGTTCGTGAGAAAGCAAATAAATAATAAAATTAATTTCGCTTATTACGATATTTTCTGGTCACCGTATCAAACGGAAATAGATTCAAATATTGCAAAAAAGAAATTTATAACTATTTATGATTTATATCCTCTGACAAATACAGAAAGTTCCGTAAAAGAACATTCGGCAGCTTTTAAAAATTATATGGATAAATATCTTACAGTTTTTGACGGAGTAACGACTTGTTCAGAGTTTGTAAAAAAAGATTTAGAAAGTTTTTATAATTATCCTGAAAATAAAATATTTATAGTGAAAAGCGCCTATGATAAAAATATCTTTAAAAAAATATCCGATAAAAATATTTTGCAATCTTTTAAAGATAAATATAATTTAAATAATCCGTTTATATTGTATATAGGAGCGCTTCATCCCAGAAAAAATATTTTAAATTTGCTTAAAGCGTTTAAAAAATTTAAGAGGATTAATGGAGACAGATTTAATGTGAATAGTAATATAATTAATAAAATAGAACTGGTTTTAGTATCCAACACATCCTGGCTTGATAAAGAAACTTTAACATTGCTTGATGAATTAAAAGATTATGTAAAAATATTTAAGCATATCGGCAATGAAGAACTTGCTTTGTTTTATAATACC
>JAKACI010000023.1 GCA_021821565.1 bacterium
CCCAGTTTAAGAGATCTTCTGCAAAGAAATTATTTAAATAGAATAAATAACTATAACTTTAGATAACTATAACTTACTGTCTGTTTTTATTTTTTTAACACAGAGCTTAATTTAAAGCTTAACGTAATTATAACTAATAAATATTAAAATAAATGTAATGAACAACAATAACAATATAAGCAATGTTAATAATTTATTAAATGCAAGCGTTGACGGAATAAGATTGGCTATTTTAAATGCAATAAAAACATTATGTTATGAAAAAAAAGAATTTACTTTAGTCTCAGGACGAAAGAGTGATTTTTATATTGATTTGAGGAGAATTTCTTTTGACGGAGATTATCTTTATTATATCGGCAGGATGCTTTACGAAGAGCTTGCGGTTTTTAAAAGCAAATCGGATTTTGATGTAATCGCAGGCGTACCTGTAGGAGGAATACCTCTAGTCTCTTCTATTCTAATAAACAGCTTTTTGGACGGAAATACTTTAAAATCGGTTGTTATAAGAAAAGAAAAAAAAGTCTACGGGAAAGCTAATATGATTGAGCCTGTGCAATTTTTACGTAAAGATGCTAAAATAATGATAGTAGAAGATGTTGTTACTACGGGCGGTTCTATTTTAAAAGCCGTTAAAAGTGCAAGAAATGAAGGTTATATTGTAAAAAACACCATTTGTATCGTGGATAGAGAAGAAGGCGGAAAAGAAAATTTAAAAGAAAACGGAATTAAATTAATTTCGCTATTTACAAAGGCGGACATATTAGCTTAAAATAATTTATAATTATTAATTGTTTATAAATTATTCTGTTTTTCTATGTTACTTTTCATATATTAATAATATAAGTAATATATTGTTTAAATTAGTAAAATAAAAAAAAACAACACGACATTAACTAATTAATTTAATAATAAATATTAAATAAAATAATGAAAAAAAGATTTTATATAATGTTGCTATTTTTGTTTATTATTTCTTCTGTAAGTTTCGGTTTATCGGGTTGTTCTCTTATTTTAAAAAAAAATGAAAAACCTATTGTTTATAAAAACAACGTTTTATCAAAGAATAATACTTATAAACAGGTTATAAAGTATAAATCGGTCTTAAAATATGCGACTAAAAAAATAGATGTATATAATTATAATAATCTCAGCACGGTTATGTTCTTAAGAGCTACTTATTTTGACAAAACCTTTGATTATGCTTATACAAAAAAATATTCGGAATATTATTTGCTTGATAAAAAAGCATTTAAAAGAAAACTTAATAAATTATACAGACGATCTAATAAATATGTTAAATTTTTTATCTCTGTTTATACTCCAAACATAAGAAATAATAATTTTAGTTCAAATCGTTCTATATGGCTGATATATTTATCTAATAATAAAAAAGAAAGTGTTTTACCAATAAAAATAAAGCCTGCAGAACAGAAGGGAGCACTCTTAGAACATTTCTTTCCTTATATTACAAAATGGTCAAAACAGTATATTGTAGAATTTCCACGATATTACGATAAAAAGAAAAAAGAATTGATGGTAACAAAAAAAACTAAATGGTTAAAATTGACTATCACCGGAGTAAAAGGACGAGCTATTTTAAAATGGAATTTGAACTCGGTTAAAAATTAAGGCAGCAGAATGCATTTCAATATATTAATTATAGGTTCGGGAATTGCGGGATTAAGTCTTGCAAATAGATATCCTGAAAATATCTCCTTAGGTATTTTTACCAAAAAAGAAGAAGCTGAATCTAATACAAATTATGCGCAAGGCGGTCTTGCCGCCGTTATGAATATAAAAGATTCTGTTGAGCTTCATGTAAAAGATACTTTAACCGCAGGGGACGGTATTTGCAATGAAGAAGTAGTAAGAATGGTTGTTGAAGAAGGTCCTGCCGTTGCAGAAGATCTCTTAAACTGGGGAGTTAATTTTGCCCGATATAAAGAAAATAATGAAGAAACTTTTGATTTAGGCAGAGAAGGCGGACATTCTCAAAGAAGGGTATTACACGCAGGGGATATAACAGGAAGAGAAATAGAAAGAGCTTTAGTTGAAAATTCAAGACAAAAAAACAATATTTCAATTTTTGAAAATCATATCGCTATTGATTTAATTACTTCTAATAAATTAAAAAAATTAAACAATAAAGATAATAAAGATAAAGACAAAACCGATAGAGTTCTCGGAGCTTATTTTTTAGATAAAACAACAAATGAGGTGAAAACAGTCAGCGCTGATTTTGTTGTACTTGCCACCGGAGGAGCGGGCAAAGTTTTTCTTTATACTTCAAATCCCGATATTTCAACAGGCGACGGAATTGCAATGGCTCATAGAATAGGAGCAAAAATAGCAAATATGGAGTTTTATCAATTTCACCCGACCATTCTTTATCATCCTGAAGCAAAGTCGTTTTTAATATCGGAAGCATTAAGGGGTGAAGGGGGAGTTTTAAGACTTAAAGACGGAACTCCGTTTATGAATAATGTTCATCCTCTGAAAAGCCTTGCACCGAGAGATATTGTGGCAAGGACTATTGATTTTGAAATGAAAAAAACGGGGTACGAATGTGTTTATCTTGATATGACTCATAAATCAAGAGAATTTTTAGAAAAAAGATTTCCGGATATTTTTAAAACTACGCTTAGTTTTGGAATTGATATGTCAAAACAATGGATTCCCGTTGTTCCCGCGGCCCATTATCTTTGCGGAGGAGTTTTAACCGATAAAAACGGTTTAACTTCAGTTGAAAATCTTTATGCTATAGGGGAAGTTGCATATACGGGTCTTCATGGAGCCAACAGGCTTGCAAGCAATTCATTGCTTGAAGGGTGCGTATTTGCTAAAAAAGCTTATGAATCTACGATAGAAAAATTAAAGACTTTTAAATCGGAAAATAGCGCAAATAATTATTATAATTACAATGATAATGATAAAAATATAACAAATATAAACAAAGAAAATAAACATAACGGTTATGATAGTATAAATAATATAAAAAACAGCGAAATAAAAAATTATGCCGATATGCCTGACAAATATAATTTACAGGCAATTCCTGAATGGAAAGATTTTGGACTTGAAGGCGGAGACGAGATTATCGTTATTACTCATAACTGGGACGAATTGAGAAGGACGATGTGGAATTATGTAGGTATTGTAAGGTCAGATAAAAGGCTTGAAAGAGCAAAAAGGAGAATAGACAATCTTTTGACTGAAATTAAAGAATATTACTGGAACTTTAAAATATCATCGGATTTAATAGAATTAAGAAATATTGCCGAAGTTGCTAATTTAATCATCACATCGGCTATGTTAAGAAAAGAATCAAGGGGAACTCATTATACGATTGATTACCCTAATAAAGACGATATTAACTTTAAACATCCTACGTTGTTTTAATTTAATCTGCATCAAATAATTATAAAAAAGCTCTCCCTACATAAGCGGTGAAGCAGATTAAGATTAGTAGAAATATTAATTAATTATTTAGGTATATCTCCATATTTATTGGTAAATGAATGGCTTTTTTTAACATAAAAAATAAAAAGAATAACGGAATAAATAAAAAATACTAAATCATCAAACAATAAAATCGGAACTACGTATGCAGGACTTCCTTCTTCAACAAAATTATAATAAATAATTGTAAATATAATATAGATAATAAACCAGACAATAAACCACCATCCAGATTTGCCTATATCATGAAGCCTTCTAAAAATTAAAGATACCGCAGGAATAAAGCTAAGCGACAAATAAATTATTTGAAAAGGTCCGTAGTTGTCAAGCTGACGAGTAAGTTTATTAAACAAAACAAAATCTATTACTATTAATAATAACGAAATAATAAAGTTAAATAACATAAAATACCAAAATTCTTTTCTTCCGGCGCGTCCTTGAAAATTACGCCAATCTTTAAACGCCTTAATATACCAGCCAAAAGCCGATATATTTTTGTTGTTTAAATTATTGCTTAAATTTTTATTGTTTTCGTTGATGTTATTATCATTGTTAATGATGTTTGCGCCTGTATTCTCACTCATAATAATCTATTTTTTATTTATAGTTTTTCTGTAAAATTGTTATAAAGAATAATCCCTGCATTTTTATGGAAAACAGTTATTATTTAAAATCGTCGTATATTATTATATCGCAGCCAATTTTTTTTTTCCATAACATATTTACCCTTTAATTCTTCCATAGAAACTATCAATGATATTTCAAGGATAAGCAATACAGGATGAGCCGTCGTCATTTAGACGGCTCATATAGAAAATAAATTTTAACCCAACTTCACCGCTTTTATTATTCTAAAATTATAACTCGTTGATATTATTACATTTTATTTTTTATTTTGTAGTCCCCATGGACATTTTTATTGCCCCCATAAATATAGTAATATCAATATGTTGCTGGTATTATGGTGAAGTTGGGCTAATAACTTTTAATAACAAAGATGATGAAATTGGGCTTAGTATATTCAATTATATGAATATACTCAAATACTAATATTTTAATAAAATAGGAGTTTTGACAATAAATATATATTTTATTTTTATAATTTATTAATTGTAAATTATATGTTGACAAATATAACTCATATTTGTTAAATTATAATTATTAGACTGAAAGGTTTGTATATTTAAGTTTGTATATTCGATATAAATAATTAATTTAAATATTTAAATATATATAATTTAAGCTAATTTATTAATTAAGGAGTGGGGAAAATGAAAAAAATTAAATGGAGCAAATTTTTTCTATTTGCATTAGTGATACCCATTATTTTTGCGGTGGTTGTTTTTAGCAGATTATGGATGGGTAACTCTGTTAGGACAAAAGCTGGATTTAGCAGCAAAACTCAATTAAAAAGTTTTTCAATTAGTTCCGTTTCTAACAATGTGTTAAAAGATTTTAATACGCCTGTTGCGAATGCCTGCGGAACGGCGCCTTCAAGCTGCGTTGAATGTCATAACGGCACTCTGGCAGAAAAAGATATTGGTCCTATACATCACTTTCATCGTCCCGTTGCGAATATTAGCTGTGTTACGTGTCATAGAGGAAACGGCTTTGCAATTTCAAAGGGCGTTGCGCATACTAACTTGATAGCTAATCCCTTTACGACACCAAAGTTTTCATGTGAAGCATGTCATGCGTCTAATCTTTCGCAAGTGGTTAAAAAGGGTGAAGCGGCGGAAAATGCGTTTTATGCGGCGCATCCAAATGCTCCAAAACTTAAAGGCTAATTTATTTTATCAAAAGCATTTTATTAAGAACTAATATTAAGTTTAATTAATTTTAAGATTTTGTAAGATTGATTTGTTTTGTTTAACATTTAATAAATAAAAACAAATCAAGGTCTTGTCTCAGTTTGCTATAATTATTTTGTTATAATCATAGAGGATACGTTTGTAAATAAAATATTGTATTTATTATTGTATTTATTATTTTATTTATATAAATATTAATTAAATATTAATTTAATGCGGTATCTTAATCAAGGAGGAATTTAACTATGTCGTCGTCAGGTAATAACGTTGACGCTATGCAAGCTCCAAAAATAAAAAGGTTTCCTATCGGTTTAATAACGCTGATAGTTTTAAGTTTGATAGGTTCGGTAATAATGTATAGCGTTCATCATGTTTTTATTTATTTGCTTGCTTATTACTGGTTTGGATTGATATTTGGATTATTTCTTCAGTACGGTCACTTTTGTATGTCATCCGCAGTCCGAGATTTATTTGCCGTTAAAGTTACCAGAGTAGCTGCAGGACTGATGATTGCGATAATAGTTTATGGTATTGTTTCGGCAATAGTCACCGGATTTAATTTTCTTACGTTTTCACCCAATCCGTTTGGCATAACCGCTTTAATCGGCGGTGCTATATTTGGTTTCGGTATTGTATTTGCAGGGGGTTGTTCATCGGGTACATTGTATAAATCGGGTGAAGGAAACATGATTTCGTGGATAGTTCTTTTTAATTTAGCGCTGTCACAGATTGTATTTGCGGTTAGCGATTTTGGTTTTTTGAATTATTTCATTCCTAAATCATGGAGAGTAGTAGCCGCTCAATCAGGAATACCTAAACAATATTTGCACTCGTGGTATGATTATTTTTTAGCCGGTTATCTTTCTAAAGTTCCAGGATATACATTTGCTGAATTAATTAATTTTCACAACGTATGGGCTAATTCTTTTATCAGTAATACTTTAATAGAAGTAGTTATTCCTTGCACGGCTATTCTTCTTATAATCTATCGTATATATCACAGGAAACATTATATGAGTGAAAATAAATTGACATCAAAAAAAATAGGATTTAAAAATGAATTAAGGGGAATATGGTCAATGATCGTGCAGGCTAAAAGAACGGTATACGGCGGTCTGGGACTCGGTATTTTCGCGGGACTTAATATGTTTGTGTTAAGTGATATCCGCAAAGTATACGGTTTTTTTAACTGGGGACAGATACTTGATAAATTAGGCTATACTCACGGATTAGCGGTTCAAGGAGTTTTTGATCCAGGATACTGGTATATTGCGACCCAGGAAGCGCAGGGACTTGCGTGGGTATTTCAAAAATTAGGATGGAATTTAATGAACAATATGACATTCGGTTTTGTAAACGGAATCCCTAATCCTTTACTTAATCCTCCTTTATTAATGTCTTTCGGGACTATTATAGGAGCTGCTATAATGTCGCTTTCATTTAAAGAATTCAGCTGGAAAATTCCAAATATTGAATCTATTATTTTTGCAATAATAGGAGGCTGGTTTATGGGTATTGGAGTAAGGATCGGTTTAGGATGTAATATCGGAGCATTCTTTGTTCCCGTTGTTAATGGAGATCCAAGCGGCTGGGTTTATTTAGCAGGTATGATAATAGGAAGTTATTTTGCGGTTAAAGTAATCAGTAAATGGATTAATTATAAGAGTGCGAAAGATTTAAAAGAATTAGACAATATTGAAGGTTTTATGTAATATTATATGATAGTCGGTTAGATAAAATTTTGGTATTTAGTTTATGTTTAGTTTATATGTTATCCTAACCCAACTTCAACATAATTAACGGCAGCATATAGCTGTATTTATGCGGTAACAAAAATTTATATGCGGACTTCAAAATAAATAATAAAATGCTATAATTCAATTAGTTAAAATTTTTAATAGTAAAAGCGGTGAAGTTGGGTTGCCGTATAAATGAAGCTGTATGGTATAATAATTAGCAATAATCAGACAAATTATGAATAATATTTTACAGAAACAATCTGATAATGTCTATTTGCTTGATTGCAGAAAGTTAAGCGACAAAATGACTCAGGTATATGTCAAAAAGGTATTAGATAAACTTAAATCAGGATTTCATTTAAAGGTTTTGACAAAAGGTCCTTCGTGCGGTGAGTGTTTTAGCGTTTCGGAATTGTGCGAGGTTGAAAAATGTAAATTAATAAACGTTACGAACGAGAAAGGAATATATACCTATGAGGTTCTTAAAAATTAAATTAAATTATGCAAGGAGGTTATAAATTATTATGGCAGTAAAATTTGAAAAAATAAGCGATAACAATTACATGCTGGATGTTACGGGTTATGTTTGTCCTGTTCCTCAAATGTACGCAAAAAAAGTTTTAGAAAAGTTAAACAAAGGCGACCATATAAAGGTTATGGTTAACAATCCTTCTTCTCATGAAAGCATATCTCAATTTTGCAAAAATGAAGACCATCCTATAGTTGATACAACCCTTGAAAATGGTGTATATACAATTGAGATTGAAAAATAAAAAAATATAAAGATATAAAATATTTTTAATTGTATTATGTTATCTGTTATTAATATTATGATTTAAAGAGGAGAGTAATATGCACATTGGTGTTGTGGTTACGGACGATAAATATTTAAACGATGCGATAAGCTTATTAAAAAAAGCATCTATCAAAGGTTTTGAAACTGAATGCTTTTTGACCGATAGAGGCGTTTTGCTGTTGAATTTTGATAATTTCACCGATTATGTAGATAAGATTAATTGTAAAGTTTCAGTTTGCGAACATTCTATTGACAGATTAGGAGAAACCAAAAATATTGAAAAGTTTAAAGATAAGATGATTATAGGCGGTCAATATCAGGATGCAGAATTAGTCAGTCGTTCCGATAAAGTTATTGTATTTTAAAAGTATATAAAAAAATATAGTTTACAAAATTTATATTATTTGATACTGTTGTTAATATTAATTAGTTTTAAATAAAAAAATATAAAAATTAAATAATATAAATAATAATTTTCAAAAGTTAAATTGAATTAAAAATTACGAATTAAAGATTATTAAATATTGAGTAGAAGTCAATAAATCAAGGATAAATTATGGAAAATAAAAAACCGAAACAAATATTAGTAATATCACAGTTTAACAAAGATGAAGGGCTAAGAATGGCAAACGGTTTAACATTGCTGGATGATAAGGTGAGGATTGCCGTTATCGGCGATTTAGAAAGAAACGAAAATGTTGATATTCAACTTGAAGCCATTGAGTTTGGTGAAACCCCATTACAATATATAAATTCAGATAAAGATTCTGATTTAAATAATTTAACCGATGAAATTCAAAATGCTGACGTGGTGTATATCTTATGAATAAAAAATTTTTATTTTTATATGTTGACAGTTCGGAAATCGAAAAAGACAGGGTTATGCATAAAGTTGCCGAAAATTTGAAAAAAAGAGGTCTGGAAGTTAAAGAGATTACGAAGAATGATAATGAAGACGCTATTTTAGATGAAATATTATGGAGTGATGTTCCCGTTGTCGTAAAAGGTGCTGAAGATTTTTAAATAAATCTTAAAATTAGTTTAATACTATATTATGATTAATTAACTATTAACTATTAACTATTAATTATTAAGTATAAGTATTAAGTATATTAAGTATTAAGTATATTAAGTATTAAGTATTGGACATTAAATATTAACTTAGGAGAAAAAATTATGAAAAAGTTAAAGTTTTTAATGCTTGTTCTGATAGTAATGTTTTTTGGAGTTAGTAGTGTTTACGCCTTAAATGTTCCAAAAGACCATTTAGTGTCGCCGCATTGGGTTTATAGCCATATGCATAATAAGAATCTGGTTATAGTTGACGTGAGGGTTTCAAAAGCTTATGCTTCAGGGCACATTCCAGGCTCCGTAAATATACCGTTTCCTACAATAATGCAAAATTACATAGCTATTCCTATTCTCGGCAACATTGCAAGTCCCGAGAAAATGACAAGCATTTACAGACACGCAGGTATAACAAATCACAGCGTAATTGTTTTTACGGGAGGCGGTATGTCTAAATTTCCTCTCGGTTATAGTAATGAAACCCGGGCATTATGGACGGGATGGTTTTACGGGTTAACAAAAATGGCAATATTAAACGGCGGAATAGCAAAGTGGATGAAGGATAAGCTGCCCGTTACGACTAAACCATCGTACCATATGACAAGTAATTTTACGATTAAAAAGATGAGATTGCATTCACGCGCAACATATCAGAATATCTGGAAATATCTATATCTTCATAATGCTGTGCTAATTGATGCAAGACCCGCAGCGTGGTACAAAGGAATAGACCATGACCCGAGATTTATAAAACACGGACATGTCCCAGGCGCAATTAATGTTCCGTTTACAAAATTTGAAAGAATGTCTAAAGCAGGTTATTATGAATTTGTGACACCTGCAGAAGCAAGAGCGATATTGGTAAAAGCCGGCGTAAATTTTAGAAAACCTATAATCACGCAGTGTAATACAGGCTACTGGGCCAGCGCCGATTGGTTTGTAATAAAGTTTTTGCTTCACAAACGTAATGTTGCTGATTATAACGGTTCTTGGGTTCAATATTCAAGAATACCAAATGCACCTATAGTCGATTTGCATATACACAACTATGCAGTAAAGAAATAAATATTATTGTAGAAATATATAATTAACGCTTTAATTCTTCCATAGAATTTTATTTTATAGATTTTCCATTACGCGGGAACGGCTGAGAGAGAATTTACAATTTCACTCGCTATATGCAGTCATCCTGAAGGAAAGCATGCAGTGTTTTATAGCCGTCGGCATTTAAACGGCTCATTCGGTATTGCTTATCATTGAAATATCATTGATAGTTTCTATGGAAGAATTATAAGAATTAAGGTTGATGTATAGTTCCTCTTTTTAATATATAAAATTAAATAAAAATAATGCAATAATTATTGAAATTTATAGAGATTTGAGATTTTTAATTTATTTAATTAATTTACTTGAGGTTTAAATTGTATGAAAAAAATTTCTTTAGCAGTGTTTTTGTTTTTAATAATTTTTTCAAGTTTTAATGTTATTAAGGCAGATGCAAAGATGCTCAATGCATGCGCTATGAATAAGACAAAAAAAATGAGAAATTTGAAGAAATTTTTTATGTTGCATTCATTAGATTTTGCCTTCAATTTTTATATATTTCATCCAGGTCCTTACTGGGTTTTTCAAAATGCGAAGGCTTTAAAATTAACGCCGGCTCAGGCTCTAAAAGAGAAAATACTTACAAAAGAAATGATGAATGACACAAAAGCAGGCATTAAAGTACTTAAAAAAGCAATAATTGAGTATAGAACTTATGCTATGCACAAAAATCCCGATATTAAAAAATTAATAAACGACGTCAAAGCAGTCGGAAAAGCGGAGACATATCTTGCGTATGAAATGATACCCTTTCATATAAACGGCTACAGGGTGCTTAATACGTCCCAAAGAGCAATTTATGTGAAGCTTGCCGCAATGAAAGCAGAAAAGATGAGGGCAATGAGGCGTAAAGCAATGCGGATGATGCAAATGCTGCATAAAAAAATGGCGCATTAAAATTTTAAGTTAATCTTTAATATAGATATTTAGACATTATAAAAGTTAAGAACATAAAAATCCCAAAATTGCCGATAGAGATTGTTAAAATAGCTTTAAAGTTATATAAATATTAGATTACCGCCTAGAAACTAAAAAATAATTATCTATCGGCAATTTTGGGAAAATATTTAATATTGATTTATATAATATTTTATTGTATTATTATTAAAAATAATAATTAAATTTTATTTTTATGATTTAAAACTATTTAACCCTTCACAAATTATCTATCTATCTATCTATCTATGTATCTATGGTCTATAGTAGTTTATGGTCTCTAAAAATCTTAACGTACGTATAAGGAGTGAGATAATAAAAAATAGTTATCTTATTATGTTAAATAAGGGATACAAGGGAACTACCATAAATGATATTTTAAAAGAAACTAAAATTTCTAAAGGGTGTTTGTATTATTATTTTAAATCAAAAAGAGATATAGCAAACATTATTATAGATGAAATAATAAAAAAGGATTTCTTTACAGTATGGCATGATGTTTATAAAAATACAAACCCGATTAAATCTATAATAAAAAAAATTAACATTACTTATGATGAAAATAGTTATAATTATTTATCAACGGGGTGTCCTTTAGGTAATCTAATTTCCGAACTTTCTTCGGTAGATGCTAAATTTTCCGAAAAAACTAATTCCATACTAAAAATGTGGTCGCTATATATTAAGAAAGCTATCAATAAATCATGGAATCTTGGCATTTTAAATAAAAATTTAGTCCCTGAAGAAGTGGCCGATTTTTTGGTTGCATCAATAGAAGGCTGCATTTTAACGGCAAAATCTTATCAAGATAAAAAAAAATTAAGAAGCTGTTTTGATTCTATAATTAATTATTTAAAATTAATCTCTAATGACTAAAAAATGACTAAAATAACTAATTATATCTAATTATTTTTTATGTTGCATAAAAAACCAAAAATTTTTTATAATTTTGAGACCATAAAC
>JAKACI010000024.1 GCA_021821565.1 bacterium
CGCGGGGTTATTTTCTTTTATAAGCCCGTGCGTTTTTCCTTTAATACCGTCTTATCTGTCTTATATTTCAGGCTTGTCTATGGACGAACTTTTAAAAGACAATCCTAAAGCTAAATTTATAGCGGTTAAACATTCCTTGATGTTTATTTTAGGATTTACGGCAGTATTTGTTCTTCTGGGCGTATTTTCAAGCGCCGTAGGGAGCTTGCTTCATTCAATATGGGTTATGAGGATAGCGGGAATATTTATAGTAATTATGGGACTGTTTATAATGGGAGCGTTTAGTAAGGTAAAATTTCTGTCTTTTATGAACGCAGACGCAAACTTTAATTTAAAAAATAAACCGCTGGGATTAATAGGCTCCGCTCTTGTAGGCGTTGTATTTGCAGCAGCATGGACTCCGTGCATCGGACCGATACTTGCTTCTATTCTTTTTATCGCCACTACAATGCATAATGCAACGGCGGGGGCTGAACTATTGTTTGTTTACGCTATGGGGCTTGCGGTCCCCTTTTTCATAAGCGCTTTATCATTAAATTTGTTTTTATCTACATTTAAAAAGATAAAACCATTTATAAAAACTATATCTATAATAAGCGGGGTTATTTTAATAGCCGCAGGGATACTGATATTTTTCAACTACTTATCCGTAATATCCTTATATTTCGGAAATACGTTTCACTATAATATACCTTATAAGGATAATAGGCGAAAGACAAAAGTATTTTGATTATAATTTATAATTTTATTAAAGATAATAAAAAACTCTATTTATAAGGTTAATAATATTAATAAAGAAATATCTTATAATTATAATAGTCAAGTTTTGCCTTAAATTTAAATGTACTTAATGCCGGAGTTGATGCACTGTTGTGCTTTTTCTAATTATTTTTTAATATAGGCAGCGTGCGTTAACGCGGCAATTAATTCTTTGATATATAATCAAAATCAAAGCAGAGGAGGAAATATATACCATAAATATATGGTATATAAAAACAAAATTACATAAACAATTGAAAATGCCCATATTGGGAAATTATAATAAATAAGTCTATCAATATAAGTTTGAATAAAAGGAACGGAATAACCTTTTTCACCGGCAGCTTCCGATAAATCGCTTTGGATATAAGTTAGAAAACAAGCTTTTCCTAATACAGCTTGAATAGCTACAATAATCATTGAAACAAGATGGGCAAGACGCCACCAAAATTCGTATATAAACTTCCATTTAAATTTAGCTCCGATAGGAACAACTATAAAGCCAAAAATAATAAACAAAATTACAACCAAATGAAAATATAGAACAAAACCCGATAATTCAACAAATTCTTCATTTGTTAACATAATATATAATATATAATATATATAATTAAAATAAAATAATATATCTATTTTTAATTGTTTTTATATGTTTTATTATAACACAAAATATATAATTCAATGATGGGTAATTCTACCTTAATCCTGCAATAGAATTTTATATACTGGATTCCCGCTTTCGCGGGAATGACTTTGCGGAGTTTTATTATTTCACCTTTTGTGTGTCATTCCAGCGTAAGCAGGAATCCAGAGTTATTTAGCATTAGAACTTATAAATAGTTTCTAACGCAGGATTAAGGTTCTATTATGCAATAAACATAACAATAATGTAATAAAATAATAATTAAATAATAATGAATTGTAATAATATTAATAATAATATCGCGAATAAATTAAATTTCTTTGATTTAATGAATTGTTATGCTGAAAATAATATAAGTTTTGTGTTTATTATTGATTATGAATTAAAATCGCCTTTAATATTTAAGTTATCGGAAGTTAATAACTCTGATATTAATAAATATTGCAAAAGTAATATTATTAATAATAAAACAATAAAAATAAAATATAACATAGACGGATTTAAAAACTATAATATAAATAATTACAATAATAAACAAAAAACTATTAAAAATTATAAAAATATATCCATAAAAAAATTTCCTATAGATTTTGAAACATACAATAATAGCTTTAAATTAGTAACCGATGAACAAAAAAAAGGCAATTCTTTTCTTTTAAATTTGACATTTAAAACGCCTATAGAAATTAATTATTTATCCTTAGAAGATATTTTTTATTTAAGTATTGCAAAATATAAGCTTTATTTTATTAAAGACGGTTATGAATTTGTAGTTTTTTCTCCTGAAACTTTTATAAATATAGACGAAAAAAATAGAATTTTTACATATCCGGTAAAAGGAACAACTGACGCAAAATTACAAAACTCTAAAAAAAATTTATTACACAACAGCAAAGAATTAGCCGAACATCTAACGGTCGTAGATTTATTGAGAAATGATTTAAATATAGTGAGTTCTGAGATAAAAGTAAACAAATTCCGTTATATAGAAAAAATTAGAACAAATGCAAGTCCATTATTGCAAATGGTTTCAGAAATTGAAGGCAAATTAAAAGATGGCTATATTAAAAAATTAGGAGATATTTTTTTAAAATTACTGCCGGCAGGTTCAATTTCCGGGGCACCTAAACGCAAAACATTAGAAATAATTAAACAGGCTGAATTAGAACCGAGAGGCTATTATACAGGTGTTTTTGGTTATTATGACGCTATAAAAAATTGCCTTAAAAGTTCCGTTATGATAAGATTTATTGAAAATAAAGACAATAAATTATATTATAGAAGCGGCGGCGGAATAACAATTTATAGCGATGCCTTAAAAGAATATAATGAAATGATAGAAAAAATATATGTACCGATTTATTGAAACAATCAAATTAGAAGACGGAAATTTCAAATTAATAGACTATCATAATAAAAGGCTGAATAAAACTATTCTTCATTTTTTTAAGAAAAGCCCTGCGATAGACATCGGAAAATTTCTCCCGCTTGCCGATACCGAGTTTAAAAAAGGATTATTTAAATGCAGAATTATATATTCCGATAAAATAGAAAATATTGAAATTACCCCTTATGTAAAAAAAAATATTAAAAGATTAAAAATTGTAAGATCAAATATAGATTATAGCTTTAAATATGAAAACAGAAATAATATTGATGATATTATTCATAATACAATCAATAATTTCTTATTAGAAAAAGAAAGTTTTAAAAATAAAAACCGTTCAAATCCTGAAAATGTTAATAATTTAAAAGACGTTAATAAAAATGAGTTAGCTAATAAGTTAGCCATTGATATTTTAATAGTAAAAAACGGATTAATCACCGATACATCTTATTCAAATATCATATTATATGACGGAAAAGAATGGTTCGCCCCCAAAAGTTTTATTTTAAACGGGGTTAAAAGACAATTTCTTTTAAATACAGGTAAAATTAAAGAAATAAAGATTGCTTTGGAGGATTTAAAAAATTTTGAAAAAATTTCTTTAATAAATGCAATGCTTGAACCGCAAGATATTGAAATTGGCATAGAAAATATATTTGAATAATAATCTTAATGAAAACGCCAAAGAAATCAGAACATCTAATAATTTCTTCTATAAAATATATCGGAATAAATAATTTTTTTAATGAAACAGCATTGAAACTCCTACAATAAGCAAAGTAATGCCTAAAATAATAATAAGCGTCTCCTTTTTACTTTTAATTGCTATTCTTGCAAACAAAATTCCTGAAGGAATTGCAATAATCCCTATAAAAAATGCGTCAAATAAATTTATATGTTTTAAAGCGATGTAACCTATAGCGCCGCTTAATGCGGCTATAATCATAACAAGCGTTGATGTTCCGATGGAATCTTTTATTGCTAATCCAAAGACTATAATATACACAAGCATGTATAATACGCCGCCGCTTGTGCCGAGAAGACCTGCAAGAATTCCTATAATAAAACCAAAAATAAGTATAATTATAAAATTTATGTGCGGATTCTCAAAATGGAAAACCCTTTTTTCTTGATATTTTCCTTTTGTTTTTAAGAAAAAAGCACCCATTAACAACATAAATACGCCGAATATTTTTTCTAAAAGCCTCTGCGGCATACTGACTGAAATATATGCGCCAAGCTGAGCGCCTACTACCGCTCCTATCATTGTAGGTATGCCGATGCGGTAATTAACTCTTTTTTTAAAGGCATACGTTGCCGTCACCGAAAATGAGACTATAACGTCAATTAAAAGGCTTGTGCCTATTGCTATTGAAATGGGTACATTAAATATAAAAGCAAGCACGGGAACGACTATTATAACGCCGGATGCCCCTATAAGACCAGTCGCTGCGCCGACTATTATTCCCGTTATAGAAAGTATAACTATGTTTAAAATATCCATATAATAATATATAATAATTAAAATAAAATATAATAATTAAAATAAAATAAATAAAAAGCAAAACTTATAAGTTTAAAAAATTCAAGTAAAAGATTTAAATAAAGTTTAATAGGACAATTTGTTAATCTAATTTAATCCAATAAATAGAAAGCGCAAATATAAAATAATAAATTAAAATTGCATAAATATCTCCGATTTGTTTGCCTTTTCAATTAAAAACCACGCTGCCCCGACTATACCGTCAATTTCAGGCAGCAGCATTTCATCTGTTATAGAAAATTTAGCAGCGGCATTAGAGCAGATATAAAAATGGATTCCTTCAGTACGCTTTAATTCTTTAATTATTGAATATAAATTATCCGGAAGACCGATTCTTTTTAAACCTTCCTTTAATTCATCAAGCATATTTTTATGGATTAAATAATCTTCGGCAGTTTTTATACCTTCTTTTGTTACAAGTTTCGCGGCAAAACCGACAAACAAAACATTTATCTCGTCATAAATAGCACTTCCTAAATGTATAAAATCAAACGGCGTTAATATAGCATCAAATGCATCATTGGATATAATAACAGACATTCTTTGCATTGTTCCTCCCATAATAATAATGTATTATACAAATATCATTTTAATTTAAATGCCAATTTTATTATTTATATTTTTATTATTTATAATTATAAATAGTTTCTAATGCGAGATTAAGGATATAATATATTTACTATTTACTCCTTATTTATTTATCAAATGTTTCTTCTAATTCTTCTATGGTTTCTTCTTTTACTTCCGCTGTTTTTTCTTTAAGTATTACAAATATAATGCCGCCTAATATTAAAATAGCCGAAATGAAAAAATTTAACGATATTTTTTCATTTAAAAATATTATACCTAAAGCTGCTGCTATCGCAGGCGTTAATAATTGAACGGACGATGATAAAACACGGGATAATTTTGTTACTACCTTATACCATAGCATATAAAAAAGCGCTGAAAATATTGCTCCGGATAAAACACCCATCATTATCGGATTTAAATAAACATAGGGCGTTTTAATGTATTGCTCATTAATAAATCCATTTTTAAAGAACGCAAATATTATTATAAAAGGAATAAAATAGACTAAAGAATAAATAAAATTTGATGCTGTCCTTAATAAATATTGTTTTTCAAATTTACCTTTTAACGTATAAATTCCCCAGCCTATTCCTGAAATAATCATCATAAAAGCACCAAAATACCCGATGAAATTTTTAGGAACGGATAATCCTTTATATACAAGCAGAACGAAACCTCCCATTGAAATTATAACGCCTAACCATTGCAATAAAAAAAGTTTTTCTTTATGAATTAATATTGCATCTCCAATTATTGTGAATTGGACGGCAGAAAACACTAAAAGCGCTCCAACGGCTACACCGACTTCAATATAGCCGACTGAAAAACAAAATGCATATACAAATAATGCAAATGCAGATAAATAATTGGGTTTTGGAAGTTTAATTTTTTTATAAGAAATGATTAGAAAAAGCATTAACGCTCCGCTTCCAAGACGCAGCAAACTGTATGTCAATGGACTTAATGCGCTATTATGCAGCGCAGTTCTCGCAAGCAGGCTGTTTACCGCAAATCCAAAAATTGTTAAAAAAGTCAAGAAAGCAATCCATATATAATTTAATTTATTTGATTTTTTTATATATTGCATAAAATATTTTATTATTAATAATAGTATTTTTTAACATAACATAACATAACATAACATAACATAACATAACGCGATAATTTAAAAAGTTACCTGAACAATGGTATATATAATAAATATAATTTAATTTTTAACTTTTCCATGAAAAATATAATAAACTATATTGCATTGCTGCTATTTTATATTATCTTATATTATTGAAAATTTTTAAAGCAATTAAGTATTAAACTATTAAATATTAAAAAGTAAATATTAAAAAGTCATAGGCTGATAACCTTCCGACATTAATTGAGCAATACATCCTCCCGCCGAAGGAACCATAATAATCTTTTTTCCGATTAAAATATCCGTGACTCCATAAGCATCTGCAATAACAACACAGGCATGAGACATAATATTATTATTTAAAATTTGTTCGTAAGCTTCCAGAATATCTTTATCGTCTGTTTTAGCGATAAAATCTTCCGCCTGCCCGACAAAAATCAATTTGACATCTTCAAACGCTCCGCTGTTCATTGTTCTCCATGCCATATTGAGACCGAGCAAAACTTTAACAGGATTTTCTGCTCCTGATAAAATGACAATCAATGCTTTTGACCTTAACACTTTAAATCCTCCTATGTAATTATTTAATTTAAAATACTTATTACTATCTATATTAATTTTAGTATAAATATAAATTTACAAACAAAATAAAAAAAATCATTATAAAAAAAATCATTTCATCATCATAATATTTTTTTTATTTTTATAATGTTCGATTAATCAAAAATATTGAAATTTTAAATTCAATAATTTAAGATACCGACTGGTCTGTATTTTAATATATAAAAAAAATTTGTCAAGTTATTTGGATTTAAAATCCTCAATGTAATGTTATATCAGTATGCATCAGATAAAACTACATGATACGACATTATCGCTTCAGCCAAAATTGCCGATAGAAAATTATTTTTCGGGATGAGCCGTCTGAATGCCGACGGCTTTAAAAGAAGATTCTCTTAATAATTATAATCTTAAGCCTTAAACTCCCTACCAACAAAATATCTTATCATGTTCAAAAACTTCTTTTACGAAACTATCATAATTTACACTATCTTCGTAAAGTTTAATAAGATTAACTTTATTTGCTTTAGAATGAAAATTAACTATTTCTAATTCTGTCTCAGACGGCTCTTTTTTAAATATATGGAGTATTTTCATGCTTCATTTCTCCTCAAAATAAAAATAAACTTTAAATTAAATCAATACTAATAAGGAATAATTACATCATAATCAAGTAATTTATTTGCCAATTCTTTGTTTGTCAAATAGTTATAAGAATTATCTTTATAATTTGTAAATATAGGAATTTCTAGCATATTTTGTAGCATATCCATATTTTTGTCTATAATATTACCGTTTTCAATCTTTTTGTCAAGAACATACACTTCGACTGTATCATTAAAAAGTGTCAAACCTCCCGACATTCTGAGAGCTTCAACCTGTCTGTCGCGCGTAAGAACGGCTATTTTTTTACTCATATTAAAATATAATAATTATTTATATTATTGCTTCGTTATTATTGTTTTTAATTTTGATATTTTATTGCTTACCTAACTTTTCTTTAATTTTTTTATGCACTACAGTTGAACCACATATTTTTATTAAATATTTTTATATTTATATATTACCTTTAATATATTACCTTTATTTGCAGAGTATATTTTTATATACTGCATTATATTTTATAAAATAAATACCATAATAATATCTGATAGTTAATAATGTAATATATAAAATTAATAGAAAAGTTAGGTATTAAATTAAATAGTTATAAAATTAAAAATTATTCACATCTCTTATAAAAAAACTAAAATGGAATGAAAAAATAATTTTTATAAATTTAAAATATTAAAAGTCTATCTTCCCCCTCAAGTTTATTAATCATACTTGCATTTTCGTATTGAGAAGCATATAAAAAACCCTCAACCTTCTTATGTATGTTTCTGATGCTGCATGAGTATTCACAAAGCGAAACATGCGAATTTACTTCTTTTAATTTGCCAACGAATTTTTCATCGTTTAACAAATTTACTCCGTCATCCATTATAAAACATTGTATCTCATAATTTAAATAATTAGCTGAACTTAAAATATTATTAATATGAGATTTATATTTATCCGTAGTAATTAAAATTGCAAGTTTCATTTAAAATCTATATCTCACGGATATCCCGCCTTATATAAGGCGGGATAAGAGATATCCTCATCAATGATCAATGTATAAAAACTTAATAATATTATAATTATAAGCATATCATATAAATAAAAGCAATTAAATATAATATAACTGTCTAAAATTGCCGATAGAGATTATTAAAAGTGCTTTAATGTTTTAAAAAAATTAGATTCCTGTCCACGCAGGAATGACACCCGTCGGGTGGAACGATAAATCCTCGCAAAGTCATTCCTGCGTGGACAGGTACGCTTTAAAGCCGTCGGCATTTAGATGGCTCATCTAAAATAAAATTTTCTATAAAGAGTAATAGATAGTTTCTATTGCAGGATTAAAGTTATAATATTAATTTTAAAAAATTTAAAAAAATGTTATTATATATATAAATATCCATACTATATAAGTATTAATTATATTTAATGGCTAAATTGTATATTAAACAACTACGCAGGTATTTAAGTTTTCACTCGACGGATGCCATTCCCGCGAAAGCGGGAATCTAATGTTCCATATAACTTTAAAGCTATTTTAAAGAATTCTATCGGCAATTTTGGGAATAATCTAAAAAATAGGAATGAAATCAAATGCAAAAAAATGCAATTGTATTATTTAGTGGGGGTTTAGATTCTTCAACAGTTTTGAAAATAGCTTTAGACGAAGGATATAATGTTATTCCTGTAAGCTTTTTTTACAATCAAAGACATCAAACCGAAATTGACCATGCAAAAAAAATCATAGAATATTTTAAGATTAAAAATCATATAATAATTAATTTAGATTTTAGCCAAATCAACGGTTCTGCTTTAATCGACTTAAAAATTGATGTTCCAAAAAATCAAATTAAATTAATTAATGCCTGTAATAATAGCGATGATGTTAATGATAATATTAATAACAATGACAATTTTGCTTCAAAAGAAAATAAATTATTAATAAATAACCGTCATACTGACAAGACAAAATATTCACGGCAAAATGATAATTTTTTAAAAGATGATAGAGATAATAAAGTTAAGGAAGCTAAGAAAAAATCAAAAATTTTAACAACCGCTATAAATCAAAATAAAAAAAACAAAAAAGAAAACTCAATACCTATTACTTACGTTCCTGCAAGAAATACTATTTTTCTTTCATACGCTATAGCAGTCGGCGAAGTTAATAATGCAGGAGATATTTTTATAGGTGTTAACTGGATTGATTATAGCGGGTATCCTGATTGCAGACCGGAATATATTCTCGCTTTTGAACAAATGGCAAATATTGCAACAAAAGTTTCCTCAATGGGAGAGGTAGAATTTAAAATACATACACCGCTAATCAGCATGGGTAAAAAAGATATTATAAAAAAAGCTTATGAAATAGGCGTCCCTTTAGAGCTTACGCACAGCTGCTATGACCCCATAAACGGGCTTGCGTGCGGAGTTTGCGATTCTTGTATATTAAGAAAAAACGGATTTATAGAGGCAGGAATTAAAGACTCTACGGTATATGCTTCTTAATTGACATTAATAAAAATTTAAATCATTTATTTATAAATACAAAATCTCCCGCCGTTTTGCTGTTTAGCTTTATACATTGCGCCGTCTGCTTCGTTTATCAGTTCTTCGGCTTTTTTTCCGTTTTTATATTCGCTTATTCCGATTGATAAGCTTATTTTTTTATTATCAAAAATGTTGTTCCCGCTGCGGTCTGAATGGCTATCTATGTTAATTTTATTATTTTCCGCCGCATTTCTTGAATCATTTTCTTTTTCTTTAATTTCTTTAATAATATTATTTAATTTATCGTTTAAACCGTTATTAAAATAATTTAATATCCTGTTAGCTACAATAGTTGAACGATTTGCATCAGTATTTGGAAGTATAGCGACAAATTCATCTCCGCCGTATCTGCAGATAATATCAATTTTTTTTCTTACGGAATTATTTAAAACGGCAGCGGTAAATCTAATTATTTCATCGCCTGCTTTATGGCTAAATGTGTCGTTAAACATTTTAAAATTATCAATATCCATAAACATTAAAACAAGGTCATAATCATATCTTGCGCATCTTGCAGTTTCTTTTTCTAATTCTTCGTAAAAATATCTTGAATTATATAATCCCGAAAGACTATCGGTTTTTGCAAGTATATTTAATTTTTGTTCAAATTTTATTTCTTTTGTAATATCTCTGATTAAATAAATAATTCCTTTTGTTTCGCCGCTATGGTCGTAAATAGGTATTCTGTCGTTTTCAAAATAATGATTTTTATTGTCAATTTCATGTATATTGGTCACTTTATACCCTGAAGCTAAGTCTCTAATCTCTAAAGGTACTATTAAATCATCGGAAAATAAATATTTAAAAAAACTAATTTCTTTAATATTTTTGTTTAAACAATTATTTAAACTAATACTAAAATTAATTGTGAAATAATTATTGCAAAATAATATTTTATTTTCATTATTGGTTATTATAACAGCTTCGTCCATTGAATTTAATATGTCGGAAATTGCTATATCGTCAACTCCGTTGATGATATTTTCTTCAATAAACGCCGGATTCATACTATTATCGTTTCCATTGTTATCCTTGCCGTTATAAGCGTAACTATCCGTCTTTAAAATATTATCTTCTGTTTTATTTAAATCTAAATTTAGATTATTATCTAATATATTTATATTATTTATATGTTCCGCATCATCGGCTGCCGACATAATTTATTCTCCTTAATAATAAAAAATAAAACAATAAAGAAATAAGTTTTAATTAATTTATTAGTTTATTAATTTATTTATTAATTTATTAGTTTATTAATTAATTTATTGGTAAATATATTAGTAAATAAACAAAACAAATATTATTTTAATTTTAATAAAAATTTAATTTATAATTTTATTTTATTTATTTATTTATTTATTTAACATATATAATAAACTATAATAAACAGTAAAACTTATATAAAATACAAAATTTAAATAAAAACACATTTTATATTTAATTTATATTTATATTTAAGTTATGTTTAACTTTTTTAATTTTATATAATTAAATTTTATATGTCAATAAAAAATAGTTGTATTTTTTAAAAAAATAATGTAGAATTTTTATGCGTTTAATTTAATAATATTATTGATTTGTTTGATAATTAAAATTTTTGGTAATAAAAATTATATCACTAATGCAGACTTTTTATAAACATTATTTTTTTTAATTATTAATATTAATTTTCTTTTATAAACTATAAACTTTTATAAATATTGGTTTTATAAATATTGATAGATACATTATTTTTTCTTTTTGAATTCTGGCAATATAAATATTAACAATAACATTTTAAACATTTTAGTTTATTGTTAATTGGAGAAATATGAACAAGGAAATGAATACACAGTCGAATCACATGATCATCATCATTTATTAAAAAATAACTATAAAATTAAAATGTCTAAACATATCACTTGACAGATT
>JAKACI010000025.1 GCA_021821565.1 bacterium
TTTATATTATATTACTCAATCGCTTGCTTACTTATTTATATAAAAAAGGTTAATTTATATTGATTAGAAGAAATTTATACATTTTTTTAAAGTATTCCCTTTTATTTTTTATATCCTTATTACCCAAAAAAAATTTATAATATTTGGAAAAAGAAGAAATTTATCAGATGCATATCACACTAAGGTTGCAAAGCGGCTCACGTCCCTGATAGCTTCTTTAGGACCCACTTTTATTAAATTAGCGCAGGTTATTTCAACAAGAGCCGATTTTTTGCCCGAGCAGTATCTGACACAGCTTGCTACGCTGCAAGATGAAGTTCCGCCTGTTTCTTTTAAACTTATTAAACCGATAATTGAAAAAGATTTTGGCAATAAACCTATAGAAGAAATTTTTGAAGAATTTAATGAAGAAGCTTTTGCGGCAGCTTCAGTTGCTCAGGTTTATAAAGCTGTTTATAAAGGCAAGCAAGTTATCGTAAAAGTTATTAGACCTGATATCGAAAAAAATGTCAGCAGCGATATATTAACTCTTAAAAATGTTTTAAATTATATTGGAATTTTTTTCCCCGATAATAAATCTATAATTTCATTTTCTGTTGTTTTGAAAGAGTTTGAAATTACAATTTATGAAGAAATGGATCTTGTGCATGAAGTAAAAAATATTAAGGAATTTCAAAAATTTTCAAAAGATTTAGAATGGGTAATTATTCCTGATGTTTATACTGAATTAAATTCAAAAAATATTCTTGTTATGGATTTCTACAAAGGAGTTAAAATCACCGATGTAGCAAATCTTAAACAAAATAGTCTGAATCCGAAAGTTGTTTTAGACAGGCTTATCGAATTTTATTTATATCAATCATTAATTAAAGGGGTTATTCATGCCGACCCGCATCCTGGCAATATATTAGTTGACGATAAAGGCAGAATAATAGTTCTTGATTTTGGTCTTGTAATTCACGTCTCGGAAGAAACAAAAGAAAATTTAATTAAAGCCGTGCTTGCAGGAATTAAACAAAATATTCCGGAGATTATAGACGCTTATTATGCGCTTGGAATTATAAACAAAGAAGTTTCAAGACAGCTTTTAGAGAAAGCCGCAGAAAAGCTATATAAAGTATTATCTCAAAAAGGTATATCAAATAGAAAAATTCAAGATATTATAAATGAAATTATGAAAAGTTTTTACGCTTTTCCTTTTGAACTTCCTCAAAATTTAGTATATATTTTTAAAACGGCGGCTGTTCTTGAAGGAATAGGAACGGCAATAGACCCTACATATAATCTTGTAAAAGATATAGTCCCCGTTGCAAAGAAATATCTAAGCCATATATCTTTAGTGGAAAAGATGTCCCCAGTTAATATAATTAAAAGCGTATTTAACGAAGTTAAGCAATTTGTTTTAGATACTAAAAGGGTCATGCATGCCGCCTATGAAGAAGAGTTTAGAGTTAAAATCCATCCTGAAAATATTTCAGGACTAGAAAATTTTTTAATACATATTATAAAAAGGTTGATTATGGCATTAATCGGCGGTTTTATCGGACTTGCTTCGGCATTGATTTTTATTGAAAACAAGAACCCGTATTTTCTTGCAGGCGGTTTGTTTATTTCATTCGTAGTAATATTTATCGCATTGAGTATGCCTATAAAAACCACTTACGGTTATTCTACGATGTTAGATGTTTTCAGGCATAGACGGTAAAAATATTTTTATTAAATTATTTATATATATTATATAAATTTATATAATATATATTGTTAGTTATTATTGATAAGATAAACATATTTAGTTATCGATTTGAATTCTATAGAATAACATATTAAAAATATTATAGAATAAAATATATATTCTTTAATTCTTCAATAGAAACTATCAATGATATTTCAATGATAAGCAATACGGGATGAGTCGTCTAAATGCCGACGGCTATAAAATACTGTCTGCTTTCCTTCGGAATGACTGCATATGGCGGATGAAACTATAAATCTTCTCTAAGTCGTTCCTGCGTGGGCGGGTATGCTTTAAAGCCGTCGGCATTTAGACGGCTCATTCAGAAAATAAGTTTCTATAGAAGGAAGCATTAAAGCTATTATATTAAATATCAAATATGAATACAATTAAAGAGGCTAATAAAACTAATTATACTGCCGTAATTCTTGCAGGCGGCTTAGGCATAAGAATGCGTTCCGATATCCCTAAGGGTTTGGTGCCTATTTTAGAAAAGCCTATGATATATTATATTATATCCGAACTTTTGAAAATAAACGATAAAATGGGTATAAATCATATAAACAATAGCGAAATCCCATTGTCGTCTAATAAAAGAACGATTAGCGCAGATAATATAAATAATAGCTGCTGTATAGATAAAATAGATAAAATAGATAAAATAGATAAAAAAAATAATAAATATAGTAATAATTCAACAGGCATAATAGACAGAATAATAATAGTTATAGGGCATAAAGGGGAGCAAATAAAAGATTATATTAAAAATGAGTATATTTTTAAAAATTGCAGAATAACCATAGATTTTGCCGTTCAGGATCAATATTTAGGAACCGGCGATGCTGCTAAACAAGCTGCCAAATTACTTGAAAGTATTAATAAAAATGGCGGCAATGCCGGAAATATCTTAATTTTACCTTGCGATACGCCTTTAATAACTAAAGATACACTATATAAACTAATAAAATTTCATAATGAATCCGATGATGATTTGACCATTTTATCTTTTGAAACAGAAAATCCTTTTTCTTACGGGAGAATATTAAAAGACGATAAAAATTTTGTTAAAAGTATTATTGAACAGCAAGAAATAGCAAAACACCCTGACAATAAAGCTATTCAAAACACAAAAGAAGTCAACTCAGCCATTTATGCGGTTAAGTTAAAACATTTCATAAATTTTATAGATTTTGTAGATAACAATAATTCTAAAAAAGAATATTATTTAACCGATATTATTTCAATATTTTACAATCAATCTTTAAAAGTTCAGAGTTTTATCGGAGTAAGCGACTATAACAAATATGAACTTACGGGAGTAAATTCCAAAATAGAACTGATGCAATGCAGCGGTTTAATGCAGAAAAGAATTATAAACGACTTGATAGAAAAACAAGATGTTAATTTTATATCAACGGATAATATCTATATAGGAAGTAATGTTGCGATTTCAGAAAAAGCAACTTTGTATCCGGGATGTTTTTTATCGGGTAATTCAAAAATAGGGGAAAATGCAGTTATTGAATGCGGAGCAATAGTTAAAAATTCTGTCGTAGGCAAAAATTCTGTTATTAAAAGCTATTCGGTTATTGAAGACGCGATTGTCGGAGACGGAGTAAACGTTGGACCTTTCGCCAGATTAAGACCTAAAACTTATATAAAAAATAATGCTAAAATTGGAAATTTTGTAGAAGTTAAAAATTCGGTTATAGGGAAAAACTCTAAAGCATTACATTTGTCTTATATCGGTGATAGCGAAATAGGGGATAACGTTAATATTGGCGCAGGCGTTATCACTTGTAATTATGACGGCTTTAATAAGTATAAGACAATTATAAAAAATAACTGTTTTATAGGTTCGGATTCTCAATTAATAGCCCCCGTTACTATTGAGAAAGATTCTTATGTGGCTTCAGGCACAACCGTTGTTAAAAATGTTCCGGAAGGCAGTCTTGTTCTTTCAAGAGTTGAACAAATTAACAAAGAAGGGTGGGCGCTAAAAAGGTTAAAAAAATTAAATAAATTAAAAAATATAGATAATAAAAATATATAATACTATAATATATAACACAATATATTACAGTATCCCAAAATTGCCGATAGAAATCTTTAAAATAGCTTTAAAGCTGCATGGAACATTAGATTCCCGCATACGCGGAAATGACACCCGTCGGGCGGAAAACTTAAACATTCGCAAAGTCATTCCTGCGTGAGCGGGTACGTAGGCGGGTACGCTTTAAAGCCGTCGGCATTTAGACGGCTCATCCGGAAAATAAATATTCTATCGGCAATTTTGGGAGTATATAATACATATAACACAAAATATAATTAAATTAATTTTTATTATTTATTGTAAATAAATACATGTGCGGAATAATGGGTTTTGCAGGGAACATACCCGAAGAAAGCGGCGTTGCAGTTGTTCTTAACGGGCTAAAAAATTTAGAATACAGAGGTTATGATTCTTCAGGCATAGCATATTTTGATTTAAACGACAATAAGATAAAATATGTTAAAAAGTCAGGAAAACTTATCAATCTTTTTACGGAGATAGCGGAAATTCAATGTAAAAACCAGAACTTATCTAATACGATACAATCTAATGCAATTTTATCTAATGCGGTTCAATCTGATACTATCCAATCTAATGCGGCTATCCAATCCGACCTTGCTATAGGGCATATAAGATGGGCTACGCACGGTAAACCAAGCGACGAGAATGCGCATCCCCATCTTGATTGTTCGGGAGATATCGCAATTGTTCATAACGGTATAATAGAAAATTATCTGCAATTAAAAGAAAAACTTTTAAAGAGTAATCATAAATTTAAAACCGAAACCGATTCGGAGATCATTGCTCATTTAATTGAAGATTATATTTTAAAAGGAAATTCTTTTCCTGAAGCGGTAAGGAAATCGTCATTGGAATTAAAAGGTTCTTTCGCGATAGCTGTTTTATATGCAAAAGAAAAGGCTATGGCTGCCGTAAAATTTGGTCCGCCGCTTGTCCTTGCAAAAAAAGACAAAAATTTATTTGTTGCAAGCGATATTTCAGCATTGCTTGAATATTCAAACGATGTTATATATTTAAAAAACGGAGAAATTGCTTATTATAACGATGGGAAATTAGACATAACAAACTTTAAAGGCAAGAAATCAAAAATTGAAGTTAATACTATAAAGTGGGATGCTTCTAAATCAGCTAAATCTGGTTTTTCTCATTTTATGCAGAAGGAAATTTTTGAACAGCCGTCAAGTATTCTTGAAGGTTTTAATTCAAGAATTTTATTTAAGAAAACCGGTGCAGCAGATAAAAATAATATTGAAGATATCAAAACATATAGCCAAAATAGCGGAAACACCGTTAACAGTCCAGACGGAAAAAATTCTGCGCATATAAGCAATATAAATAATCATAATAATATAAATGATATAAATAATACAAGCAATCATAATAATATAAATGATATAAATAATACAAGCAATCATAATAATATAAATGATATAAATTTAAACTGTTTTGGAAATGTCAAAATAGCATTGGAAGGGCTAAGACTTACAAAAAAAGATATTGCTTCAGCCGATAGAGTTATTTTTATTGCTTGCGGTTCGTCTTTTTATGCTTCGCTAATCATTAAAAATGTTATTGAAAATCTCTGCGGCTTACCTGTTATAGTAGATTACGGTTCAGAATTCAGATACGGAAGGTTTCCTGTTCAAAAAACGGATATCGTCATCGGTGTTTCACAATCCGGCGAAACTGCGGATACAAACAGCGCATTAGAAATTATAAGAGATAGAAAAGCAAAAATTATATCAATCTGCAATGTTCCCGGTTCGCAGATAACGGCTCTTTCCAATAAAGGAGTAATATATACCCATGCAGGACCGGAAATAGGCGTTGCTTCTACTAAAGCGTTTACTTCTCAGGTATTGTGCGGCATACTTTTTGCTCTTTATTTAAGGCAGGAAATGGGTATAAAAAATCGTAGTCAATCTAATTTTAAATTCAAATCAAATTCTAAATTAAAATTAAAAGGCGGAAATATTTATAATATTGATAATACTAGTAATACTAATAACAATATCGCTAATAATAATAGCGGATTGAATAATATTAAATACAGCAATAATAGCAGCAGTGACCGCGAATATAATTTGCGACATAATTTAAGCAATTATTTAGAATTTAATTCGGATAAGTTTTTTAGTGATTTGGTTTCGCTGCCTCAAAAGATTGAAGAAATTTTATCTCTTAATGAAAGCATACAAAATATTGCAAAAAAATACTATAAAAGCTCAAATTTTTTATATCTCGGCAGAGGTATTTTATATCCGGTTGCGCTTGAAGGCGCACTGAAATTAAAAGAAATATCTTATATACATGCCGAAGGATATCCTTCGGGAGAAATGAAACATGGTCCTATTGCGCTTGTTGACGAAAATATGCCGGTTATGTTTCTTTTGTCTAACAATCTGCTTGCACCCAAAACTATTTCCAATATAGAAGAAATTAAAGCGAGAGGCGGACGCGTCATAGCATTGGCGGATTACGACCCTGATATAAAAGGATTATCCGATTTAATAAAAATTCCCGATGCTTCGGAAATTTTGAGTCCTATATTGTTTACCGTTCCGCTTCAGCTTTTTGCATATCATATTGCCGCTTTAAAAGGAACGGATATAGACCAGCCGAGAAATTTAGCAAAAAGCGTGACGGTAGAATAAATTTGTTAAAATAATAATAAAAATTTTAAAAACCAATAAAAAATATGAAACACTCCGATTATAATTATTTAGACGGTTTAAACGCAGAACAGCTTGAGGCTGTTAAATGCACCGAAGGACCGCTTCTTATACTTGCCGGAGCTGGTTCCGGGAAAACACGGGTTATTACGTTAAGGGCGCTGCATTTGATAGAAACAGGCAAAGCAAAATCTTATAATATTCTGGGCGTTACTTTTACAAACAAAGCTGCTAAAGAAATGAAAGAAAGAATTAAAAAATTAATTGCAAATAAATCGCAGGGTACAAAATTTCAGACTGACGCCGATACTCATCTAAATAATGATTATCATAACAATAACGGCAACAGTAGTGATAATCCTAAAAATACTTATAATAATAGCGAATATAATAATAGCGAATATATTAATAGAAACAATTATCAAAATGACGGTTTAATAAATAATAGCCGCAATAATATAAATATAGATAATATAGCAGATAATAGTTATTATAATAGCATCAGCGAAGGCAATAATTTCCAAAATTTTCAAGAACCTTCACCGGCACCTTCATTGCCGGAGTTTTCCACATTCCATTCTTTTTGCCTTAAAGTATTGAGAAAGCATGCATCCGCATTAGGCTACAATTCATCTTTCGTGATAATGGACGACGACGATGCCTCAAAGCTTATTAATGCTTCAATAAAAGCTCTGAATATAAACGAAAAAATATTTACTCCGTCAAAAGTAAAATATTTTGTAGAAAAAAATAAAAATTCTTTAATAACATGCGAAGAAGCTTTTTTAAATATTAAACCATGGGATGAAAATCTTGCAAAAATTTACGAAGAATATCAGAAAAGACTTAAGGAAAACAATGCGATGGATTTTGCCGATATGATTTTTAATACGGTAAAGCTGTTTGCTAATTTTCCCGATATAATAGATTATTATTCAAACCGCTATAAATATATTATGGTTGATGAATTTCAAGATACTAATCTTGCCCAGGATAAACTTGTTAAACTCTTATGTAAAAATCACGACAATATCTGTGTTGTAGGCGACGATGACCAGTCAATTTACAGTTTTAGAGGAGCAAATGTAGAAAATATTTTAAGATTTGAAGATTATTTTAAAGGATGCAAAGTTATAAAATTAGAAAAAAATTATAGATCGTCAAAAAACATACTGGCGGCAGCTTCAGGCTTAGTGAGCGAGAATAAAAGAAGAAAGCCGAAAACTCTTAGAACCGACAAAGAAAACGGCAGCATAATAACTGTTTATAAAGCCGGCAGCGATATAAGCGAAGCTGTTTATATAGCAAGAGAAATAAAAAGATTGATAAGATTCGACGGTTATTCAAAATCGGATATAGCAGTTTTATACAGAGCAAACAGACAATCAAGAATTATAGAAGATATGCTTTTAAAAGAAAATGTTTCTTATAACATATACGGCGGATTTAAGTTTTATCAAAGAATGGAAATAAAAGACATTTTATCTTATCTCAGGTTTGCCGTTAATCCAAAAGATACGGTAAATTTTGAAAGAAGCGTTCAGGCTATACCTATCGGCATCGGTGAAAAAACCGTTAAAAATATGGAAGAGACGGCAAGGCAGAATAATATGGATTTATTAGAATCCTATAAAGCCGGTTTGTTTAACGGCATTTTAAAATCTAAAATTAAGAATATAAAAAATTATTTTGATTTGATAGAAAAAGCAAGGATTCTAATTTTTTTCGAAAAATCGGAAAAAAATGATAAAAATATCAAAATTAACAATAATACATCAAATGAAGCGTCTATTTTTAATAATATTAATAATATTGATGCCGATATTAAAATTAATACTGATGTTAACACTGATGGCAACGATGTGTCTATTGCTAATAATAAGTTTCAAAATATTGAAATTGGCAAGGATATATTTATTAATGTGTCTGATGATATTAATATTAGCAGCAATAATAATAGCAATAGCAGCAATAGTAGCAGCAGTAATAGTAGTAGTAATATTAATAAAGAAATTTATATATATAACGGAGACGAAATATTAAATGCCGCATCTGTTATAAACCTGATTTACAAAGAATCAGGGTACGAAGCTATGCTTAAAGGATTATCCGATAAATCAAACGACGATAACAATATAATAAATCAGAACAGGATAGAAAATATTGAAGAACTTATAAATGCATCTATGGAATTCGGCGATATTGCCGATTTCTTAGACCAGAGCGCCATAAATGACGAAATAAACAATGCAGGCAAATTATCTGACGGCAGCAGCGGCTATAATAGCAATAATAAATTGGATAATTCATTTGTTTCTTTGATGACGCTGCACAGTGCCAAAGGATTGGAATTTCCCATCGTATTTTTGACGGGAATGGAAGAAAATACCTTTCCGCATTCGAGATCTCTTATGGACCAGTCGGCTATAGAAGAAGAAAGAAGACTGTGCTATGTGGGCATAACAAGAGCAAAAGAAAAATTATATTTAACTTTATCAAAGAGAAGAAAACTCGGAAGAGATTTTTGCTATAATATGCCCTCAAGGTTTTTATCGGAAATACCCGAATACTGTATAGAAGAAATAATAGACGATTATGATTTTTAGCTGTAAAAATAAAAATCATTAACATAATACTTATTTTATATACTTATTGTGTAAGACTTGGAATAAATAATTGACGGTTATAATTATTGTTATAATTATTAACCCAACTTCACCAATTTTATTATTTAAAATTATAACTTATTGATATTACTATATTTTATTTTCTATTTTGTAGTCCCCATAAAAGTTTCTGTGACCCAATAAACACTGTAATATCAAGTGTTTGCCGTTACTAGTGGTGAAGTTGGGTTAAGGGGTAAAATTGGTTAAATAAATTTAATTATTTAATTATTTAATTATTTAATTATTAAGAAGGAAAAAAATATGAGCGAAAATGAAAATATTAATATAAAACATGTGATGAAACTTGCAAAATTGAATTTCAACTATAACGATGCTTTAGTGTTTGAATCTGAATTAAGTAAAATATTAGATTATATAAATGTTCTTTCAAATGCCGATACTTCAAAAGTTAAAGATATTATAGAAGAGATGGATTATGAAAATCTTATTGCTTCAGGAATTGAAACTAAATTTAATCTTGGAGACTATAGAAATGATAAGATTTCAGAAAAAGACGAAAGCTTTGATTATAATATCGTAAAAGAAAACTCTCCTGAATTTGAATCGGACGCCCCAGGCTCAAAATTCGGTTATTTTATCGTGCCGCCTGTGATTGAATAGATATTTATTGTGCTTTGCACGCAAGCATTAATTTGGTTGTTAATGGTATTATAATTTCCCCAGCCGGGTATGGCGGATTAAAATCCTGAAGGAAGAAGATAAGATATATTAACAGCGTTCCTCAAACTTTAAGAAAATATGATATAGGTCAAAGCCTTTTTTTACGAATGGGAAAAAGCTTTTATAAGTGACGGCGTAACCTTGCTAAAGGATAAAGATAAAGATTGTTTCCGGTAATTTGCGTAATAAGTGTCCAATTAGAACGTAATCGCTGTTCGGTTAAAAACGTAAACTGTGTTCAGTTAGATGCGAAATATGCAATGAGGTTTTAAAATCTTTTTATATTTATATTTGTTTGCTTCGCAAATTTTGATATAATTTATAAAAAATGACAATAAATCAATTTAAAATGTTTTATGTTTATTTGCTAGCCTGAAAATTTAATAAATAATTTTATTATATGTTAATAATAAAATGGTTAAGTCTTTGCAAAAATTACAAATCATAAATAATGACGAAAATACAATAAATATAAATAAAGATAGTCCTGAAGTATCGGCAAAGTTTCTAATACAGCAATCTTTCAAATTTGGATTAGAATTTCAACCAAATAACAAAATATCCTCTGATGTAAAAATTAAAGATGAATTAATTAAATTAGAATCCAGAAGATATATCGGCAATAAGAGTAAATTGGCAGATTGGATAATAAAAACTATTTTAGCCCAAGCTGAAAATTGCCGTTCTTTTTTTGATGTTTTTGCAGGAACTGCTGCCGTTTCAAAAGTGGCGTGTCAGCATTTTCAGAAAGTAATTGTCAATGATATTCTGTATTCTAACAATATTATTTACAAAGCATTTTTTGAAGTTGGCGTATGGCATAGAAAAAAAATTGAAAATTTAATAGCGCAATATAATGCTTTAGATTCTGATAAATTAGAAGAAAATTATTTTTCAGAGAATTTTGGCGATAAATTTTTTGATTACAATAATGCTAAAATTATTGGCTGCATAAGAGAAGATATTGAAAACAGAAAGCAAAATTTGACAGAAAAGGAATACTGTATTTTACTGACGACCTTAATTTATAATATTGATAAAATTGCCAATACGGTTGGACATTTTGACGCTTATATTAAAAAGCCTTTCCAATGTCAAAAATTACAATTGCGTTTAATTGAAATAATAGATTTTTATGGAATTGAAATTTATAAAGAAAATGCCAACGCATTGGCAAATAAAATAACGGCCGATATTGCCTATATAGACCCTCCTTATAATTCCCGTCAATATAGCCGGTTTTATCATATTTATGAAAATTTAGTGAAGTGGGAAAAACCGCAACTTTTCGGCACAGCGTTAAAACCTTCAACCGAAAATATGAGTGCTTATTGCACTGTAAATGCAAAAAATGCCTTTAATGAATTAATTGAAAATTTAAATGTTAAATATATAGCCGTTTCTTACAATAATACTTACAATTCTAAAAGTAATTCTTCTAAAAATAAAATTAAATTAGAAGAAATTGAAGAAATATTAAAAAAGAAAGGCAACACGACAGTTTTTGAGCATTCGCATAATTTTTTTAATACCGGGAAAACAGAATTTAATGACCATAAAGAATTTTTATTTATTACTAAAGTCAATGTCATACGTAAAAAGTCTAAAATTTATCGTTCTCCTTTATTTTATGTGGGTGATAAATTTAAGTTAATTCCGCAAATTCAAGCTTATTTTCCTAAAAATATCAATAGATTTATAGAGCCTTTTACCGGCGGCGGTTCTGTTTTTTTGAATGTAGAGGCAAAAGAATATTTTCTTAACGATATTAATATATAT
>JAKACI010000026.1 GCA_021821565.1 bacterium
CGATCATAATTTTCAGAAAAAAAAAGTATTGTTTTTAGTATTATTTTTATAATTATTTTTAGCATAAATTTCCGGAACATTTTGAAAACCTAAATATTTATAATAAATTTTAATAATAGAATAAAAAAAACTATGATAAGTATAAATTTTTAAATTGTTTTTTATGATAAACTCATCATCATTTAAATTTAAAGTTTTAAATATCCGATTTTTTATCTCATTCACGGCGTTATTAGTGAAAGTTAAAACTAAAATCTCATATGGCGATATATAATTTAAAAGATATAAAAATTTATTAACGATAACTTTAGTTTTGCCGGAGCCGGCGCCGGCTATAATAAGGACAGGATTGTTAATTTCACTCGCGGCTATATTTTGAATTTTACTAAGATTAATATCTAAATTAGGGCGGCATTTAGATTCGGTAATATTTAAAATATCCGAGCCTATATTATTAAAATTATTTTTGATATGGGCAATATAAGCTATAATTTTATTAATTAATGAAGAAGGATTAAAATAAATTTCATAAAAATTTGAATAGACAATTAAATTAATTACATATCTATTGTTTTTAGATTCTAATTTACGAAAAGAAAATTTTTTAGAAAAATTTAATTTATTTAATTTATTTAATTTAATAGTTATTTGAAAAAGATTTGAATAATTTAGGATTAAATTTTCTGGAATAATATTTACATTGTCATTGCTAAAACCGCGCTGTAATGCATAATGCAAAAAAACATTTATACTTTTTGGATAAATTTCATAAGCGTCTATTAATCTTGTAAGGCATAATAATTTAAGTCTTAGTTTAAATATTTTAATATAATAGGATTGCGGAAAAGCGCATTTTTTCGTAAAAGAATCGTAAACATTTAAAATGGAAATATTTGAACTGCTTAAAGAAGGTATAAAAATAGTTTTATTTGAATTTAAAAAGTAATCTACGATAGAATTAAAAAGCACTGCATCATTCAAATTTTCTATAGATATATTTTTTACAAGCAAAAAATTAAAATTTTTATAATCAGCCAAAAATTTATCTAAACAAAAATTTAACGGTTTTTTATTGAAATCAATTATTAAATTATTTTTATAAGTTTCAAAATTTAAAATATTATATGATATGTTAAAGTTTAGATTTTTTAAATTATGAATAAAATTATTTATTTCATATTCGCCAAAAAGTTCGGTACCTATCAAATTTGAATAATAAAATTTTATATTTTTAAAGAAATTTAAATTCATATTATGATAAAATAAAAAATAAATTTAATTTATTAATTATTGAAGAATAATAGCATTAATTTAATTAAATAATAATAATATAATAATAATATAATATAATATTAAAAAATTATATAACGGCGTATATCATACATATCTTATATCTGAATGATTTATATATCTGGCAGCAAAATAAAAGACCTTGAAATACAATACTTACAAATACAATATAATGAAAGAGATAATTATTTCTATTTAGATAATTATTTTCCAAAATATAAGAAGAAGGAAGACGCATTTTCTAAATTAATTATCTTATACAAAAAAGGAAACAAATTTGCTATAAAATATTTTGAAAATATAATTGTAAATATTATATTTAATTATTTCTGGTTTTGCGATTTAATTGTTCCTATTCCTCCGAGTTCTTCTATGTTTGATGTCTATTCAAATAAAATAATATGTTTGTCGTTAAATTCTTTAAATATTATTCAATATAAACAAAATATATTAAAAAGATCAATGAGTTCTGCTCCGTCGCATATTACAAATAAGAGAGATACCGCTCATATATTAGATTCCATTAAAATAACGAATGATGATTATATTAAAGATAAAAAAATTATTTTGTTTGACGATATAATAACGACGGGAAATACTTCAAGTATAATTAAGAATATGCTTATATCAAGAGGGGCAGGCTCTGTAATCAGATTATTTTTAGGGAGAACGATAAATTAAAATAATTCTTATAATATATATCATATTAAAATATTAAATTATTATGGATGATCTGATTTGCACTCTGGCATTAAAAAAAATTACGGGATTAAGTAACAGGCATATATTTATTTTGTTGGCGCATTTTGCTAATCCCTGCGATATATTTAATACAAATAAAACTGAATTTTTAAAAATTGGATTAAGAAATGATGTTATAGAAATATTAATGAACACAAGAACAATAAGAACCGCATTTTTGAATGCAATAGATGAAATTGAAGAAGCGTCAAAAAATAATATTAAAATAATAACATTTAAATCTCCTGTGTACCCGCCGAATCTTTTGTTTGTTAAAAATAAGCCGCCTATTTTATATTATAAGGGAAATATTAAAGAAAATCTCAGGTTTGCCGTTGCAATTGTCGGACAAAGAAATCCTCCTGACTATGCATGCGAAATTACCTCGCAAATAGCTAAAAAAATGGGAGATGCAGGGTTTTCGATAATAAGCGGATTAGCGGCAGGAATAGATACTGCTGCTCATAAAACGGCTGTGGACAATAATATTAATACTATTGCGTATATAGGCTCGGGACTTTTAGAGCCTATATATCCATGTCATAATGCAGAGCTGTATCAAGATATAATTTTAAAAAAAGGAGCTATTATTTCTGAATTGCCGCTGCATGAAAAATTATCCGCTAAAAATTTAGTTGCGCGGGATAGACTTCAAAGCGGATCTTGTTTAGCGGTATTTGCAATGTCTTCGCCTTTATCAAGCGGGACATTGAAAACTTGTAACTTTGCGTTTAAACAAAAAAGACCCGTATTCATTCCTTCGTATAAACCTGATATTATGGATAGTTATTCGAATCTGGGACTTAAGTCATTATTAAATAAAAACGGGGTTATTAATTTTAATGTTGAAAATATTGATTTAAACGATATAATTGATGAAATAAGAATAGTCTACAATGATTTATATGAAGAAAAATATGATAAGACAGGATATTTATTGGAGCAGCCGAACCTATTCGGCTAATCTATAAATTGCCGATAGAAATTTCTATATAATAAAATTATGAAATATCGGAGGAAATTTTGAAAGTTAGTTTTAATTGGCTTAAAGAATATGTTGATTTTACAGGAAAAGAGAATTTAGCGCCGTCTCTTTTAAATAGCAGAACGATGGAAGTTGAAAAAATTATTCCGTATTTTGAAAAAAAATCGTTTAAGAATATAATAGTAGGGGAAGTTAAGGAAATTAAGCCTCATCCGACCGGCCCTAATTTTAATATTGCAGCAGTTTATGCAGGAGAAAACATTGGACAAAAAACAATAGTTTATACAAAAGCTAAAGCTGATTTAAGTATTGGCGATAAACCTTTAATAGCAATTAAAGGAGCTGTTTTTGACGACGGACTGAAAATTCGGGAAAAATCAATTCTCGGAGTTGTTTCGGAGGGTGCATTTTGTTCTGAAAAAGAATTAGGACTTTCTTTGAATGTATCAAACATATTGAAATTTCCAGATGAACCGTTGGGAAAATCAGCATATGATATTTTTGAATTAAACGATACCGTTTTAGAATTTGATCTTGAGCCAAACAGACCTGATTTGTTCGGTATTCAAGGGTTTGCTTATGAGATATCGTCTATATTTGATAAAGATATTAATTTGCAGGACGCAGATAACGATATTGAATTTAAAATAGGCGGCTCATATTCTTCAAATCCTGACCGTCTATCCGTAATAATGAGCAATGCGGAGGCAGTTCCCTGTTATATTGCCGTTCAGATTAACGGGATTACAATTAAGGAGTCGGACTTAGAAATTAAAAATAAATTAATTAAATCCGGAATAAGACCTATAAATAATATAGTTGATTTAACAAATTTAGTTATGCTTGAAACAGCTCAGCCCCTCCATGCTTTTGACAAAACTAAACTTTCAGGCAATAAAATTTTTCCGAGACTTAAAGAAAAAGATGAAGATATTATTTTTACTCTTGATGAAAAGGAAAGGAAAATTTTTGATGATTCTATTGTTATTGCAGATAAAGATAATATTATTGCTCTTGGAGGAATTATAGGCGGGTTTTCAAGTATGATAGATAAAAAAACAGATTCTATAATAGTTGAATCGGCTAATTTTAATATGTCAAGTATTAGAAAAACATCAAGATTAATGTCTCTTAGGACTGACGCTTCCGCAAGATTTGAAAAGGGGCTGAGTCCTATTGCCGCTATTAATGCTATAAAGAGATTTATATATTTAATTAAAAAAAATATTCCAGAGGCTAAAGTAAATTGCTATTCATATTATATTGCAGATATTGCAAAACCCAAAGAATTTCATATATATTTTGAGGATTTATTTAATTTTCTCGGACAATCTATAGATAAAAATAAAGTTATAAAAATATTGGCAAGATTAGGTTTTGATGTTAAATTATCAGAACAGGAAGACGGTATTTCCGCGATAACTCCCTATTTTAGAAGCGATATATCCGACGCAATAAATATTTACGAAGAAATATTTAGAATTTACGGGTACGATAAAGTAAAGTCTACAATGCCTGAAGGTATTTTAAGTTATCCCGAAGCAAATATTAATTATAAGACATCCAAAGAAATAAGAGAAATATTGAGATATGCCGGTTTTGCGGAAATAATAACGCCGTCTTTTACAGGCGATAAAGAACTTAAAATAATTTCCGAAAATTTTAATAATGCATTAGAACTTACAAACCCGATTTCCGTTGAATTTAATTATCTAAGAACGAGTCTTATACCCGACTCTCTTAAATCATTAAATCAAAATTCAAGAAAATATAAAGATATTAAAATTTTTGAAATAGGCAAAACATACTTCGGCAAGGATAACTCAGATAATAATAAGTATATAGATAATTATCCGGTTATAGAAAAAAATAGATTATGCGGAGCAGTTTGCTCGGGTATAAAATTGCAAAGCGGGGAAACCGAATTTTATAAAGTAAAAGGTACGGTAGAGTTTTTATTCTCAAATTTAGGAATAAAAAAATATAATTTTTTACAGCCTAAAAATAATAATATATTTGATATAAATAGAATGCTTGAAATTTTTGTCGGAAAATTTTCCGCCGGTTTTTTTGGTGAAATTAAAACGGATGTACTTAAAGAATTCGATTTAGATTTCAGGGTAGGAGTATTTGATATTGATTTAGAAATTATAAAAGAATTTATTTCTCATAAAAAAACTTTCAATGCGCCTTCAAAATACCCGATTATAGAACAGGATATTTCTATTATTGCACCTTCAGGGATAGAATACGGTGAAATTGAAAAATTTATTAAAAAATTTTCAAATCTTATTAAAAATGTTGTTTTGATAGATATTTATAAAGGAAAACAGATAGAAAAAGATAAAATAGCATACCTGATAAGATATGACGCATCGGATATTGCAAAAACATTGACTATGAAAGAAGTAAATGAACTAAGAGACCGATTAGTAAGTGAGTTAAATAAAAATTTCGGAATTATTTTAAGAGGATAATTTTCAAAATATTTTAAAACATTTGCACTTTATATAAAAAAAAATTATAATATAACTTAAATTAAAATAATTTTCTAATTAAATTAATAATCGGGAGTTTGCATATTTTTATGGGCAATATATTACAATCGTTATTTTCAAACGGGGTATTAGTAGACGTTTTAGCATTTATTATAGTTGTGAGCATAATTGTAGTTTTTCATGAATTCGGGCATTTTATATTAGCCAAAATACTTGGAGTAAAAGTAGAAAATTTTTCTTTAGGATTCGGACCTAAATTAATCTCAAAAAAAATAGGTGAAACCGAATACGCAATTTCAGCGCTGCCTCTCGGCGGTTATGTTAAACTTATGGGAGAAGACCCGGAGGAAGAACTATCGCCTGAAGATGAAAAAAGGTCGTTTAGCAAGCTCAGTCCTTTTAAAAAATTCTTAATTATATTTTTCGGACCTATGTTGAATTTTATACTGGCATTGGTCATTTTAACAATAATTTTTTCGGCAGGCAAACCTGTATTAAAATCGGTTGTAGGAAAAGTTATAAAAGGAGATCCCGCTGTGGCGGCAGGACTTAAAAAAGGCGATGTTATAACATCCGTCAACGGCAAAAAATTATGGAAATGGACTTCCCTGTCAAGCTATATACAAAAATACGGAAAACATACTATTGTTTTAGGCGTAAAGCGCCCTATTAATGTAATAAACAACAATAAAACAGTAAACAATAAGGCAGTTAAAGAATCATCGGCAGCTAATAAAATTAATTATTCTAAAACATTTTTTATTCATGTTAAGCCTAAGCTGATTTCAGGTTTCAATATATTTAAACAAAAAATTAAACGCTATATCATCGGCATATACCCTTCAAATGTGACCGTCAATCAAAGCAGGAATATATTTTCTGCATTTTACTCCGGATTAAAAGAAGTCTGGTTTATTATTTATATAACGATATTTAGCGTATATATGCTTATAGCAGGTAAAATTCCATCTACTGATTTAGGCGGACCTATAATGATTGCGCAATTATCAGGCAGAGCCGCTTCTATGGGTTTGTCCCAATTCTTTTATTTTATAGCAGTTATAAGCGTAAATATAGGATTGGTTAATTTGTTTCCTATACCTGCATTAGACGGAGGACATATTTTATTTTCATTTGTTGAAATGGTCAGAAGGAGACCTCTAAGTCCCAAGTTTCAAGAAAACGCTGCTAAAATAGGATTTGCATTGCTTATAATGCTATTATTGTTTGTTTCTTATAATGATATAATGAGAAATATTAAGACTTAATTTAAATTTATAAATATAATTTTGTTAATATATTTGATTAGGTTTATATAATTTAAAATTTTTATCTTATTTAATTTGATTTAATTTAATACAGAACTATTGCAATTAATTAATTAAGTTTATTTATTCGTTTGTCCTATTTATTTAGCTGAATAGTTAATTTGCTTGTTTACTTTGAAAAAATTATTAAATTTAAATTATTAAAATTTGTTTAACTTAAATATATTATTAAATGCCTTTTTTAGCATGCTGTTACTATTATAACTGTTACTATTATGCTGTTACTATCATGTTATTACTTTCAATAGACACTTCCGGCGGTTATTCAAGTATTTATATAATTGACGATAAATATGAAATTATTGCTGAAAACAATATAGTTTTAAATGAAAATAAATATTTTAAAGAATCATATAGTAAGGCGTTAATGCCTTCAACTTTGGTTTTTAAACAATTAGACGATATCTTGTCGGACAGCGGATTAAATTTGGCTGATATTGAAGGCGTAGCGATTACTTTAGGTCCGGGTTCATTTACGGGTATTAGAGTTTCGCTTTCTATTGCCAAAACATTAGCTTACAGTCTTAATTTGAAAATAGCGGGAGTTGAAAGTTTATATGCGTGCGCATACTCGTTTATAAATAAAAGCAATAATTTCTACTTAACTGTTATAAAGGAATTTATAAAAGATAAATTTTATTTTGAAATTTATAAAATAGAAAATGGAACTCTTGAAAAATTTAAAAGGTTAGAAACAGGAACTATAAAAGAAATTAATTGCTTAATAGATAATTTAAATATTAAATCTTATTTTGTTTATTTAGGCAGCCTTAAGAAATATAATTTGGACAAAAATATTCAGCCGACTAATAATAATAAATTAGAATATGAATTTTTTGACAGTTTAAGATTGGCATATTTTTCAGGAATAATTGCTATTAATAAATTTAATAATAATAAAAAAAATCAATCGGATTTTAAATATCTTGCAGAACTTTCGCCTGTTTATGTATATAGCGGCGGAGCTTTTTAAATATAATAATAATAAAAATAATTTTATTTATTAAAGCTCATTAAGATGGTTTTATTATTTTGAAATTATCAGTAATATTAATATTATACTATTATTAGTATTTAGTATTTAGTATTTAGTATTTAGTATTTAGTATTTAGTATTGTTATTAGTTTATTATTAACATTAATTTTATTTTATTAATTTTTTAATTTACGAATTCACTTTATTTACTTTGAATTCATTTTAATACTGCGGCGGTTAATTATCAACATATTATTAATATATATTGATAATTTAATACTATAAATAAATTTTAAAATTTGGAGGATTCAATATGCAATGGCTTGATGAAAATGAACAAAAGATTGCGGAAATATTAATACAAAAAAATTCAGATTTTAAAAAAATTTATGAAGAACATATTAATATAGATAAAAAATTGAATAAGTTCAGCACGAAACCTTTTTTGACGCCTGAAGAGCAAAAAACAATAAAAGAATTAAAACTTAAAAAACTTAACGGAAACGATATTATGAATAAAATGATTAAATTAAGTATTATTAGCGGGTGATATGATGAAAAGCGATAATATTAAAAAGGGTATAGATAAGACGCCTCACAGAGCTTTGCTCTATGCGACGGGGATTACAAATAAAGAAATGCGTAAACCTTTTATCGGCATTGCATCAAGTTTTACTGACCTTATACCTGGGCATGTCGGAATGAGAGATCTTGAAAGAGCTATTGAAAACGGCGTCTATAGCAACGGAGGACATCCGTTTATTTTCGGAATACCGGGTATTTGCGACGGAATAGCAATGGGACATAAAGGGATGCATTATTCGCTGCCCTCCCGAGAACTTATAGCGGATATGGTTGAAACTATTGCCGAGGCGCATTCCCTTGATGGTTTAGTGCTGCTTACCAACTGTGATAAAATTACGCCGGGCATGCTTATGTCATCGCTTAGACTTAATATACCCGCTATAGTTGTAACTGCAGGCCCGATGTTGTCGGGACATTATCATGGAAAAAGGCTTTCTTTTGTTAGAGACACATTTGAAGCCGTTGCAAAATATAAAGTAAAAGAAATATCTGAAGACGAACTGATGGATCTTGAAATGTGCGCATGTCCCGGTCAAGGTTCATGCCAGGGATTATATACGGCAAATACTATGGCTTGTTTAACGGAAGTTATGGGTATGTCTTTACCCGGCGCAGGAACGGCTCTGGCAGGTTCGGCAATTAAAAAAAGAATAGCATTTGAAAGCGGTGTCAGAATTGTAGATATGTTTAAAGAAAATATATTGCCTCGTGATATTGTTACAATAGATGCATTGCAAAATGCTATAATGGTTGATGTTGCGCTTGGCGGCTCGTCAAATTCGGTTCTTCATTTAATTGCGATAGCTAATGAAGCAGGAATTAAATTAGATTTAAAACTTTTTGATGAAATTTCTAGAAAAACCCCGCAGCTTTCAAGTTTAAGACCCGCAGGAGAATATTTTTTAGAAGACTTAGATTTTGCAGGAGGCATTCCTGCTCTTTTATATGAACTTGAATCCTTAATAAAAGATTCAATGAATGTTAGCGGACTCTCAATCAGAGAGATAATTAACGGAGTCAGATATGTAAATAATGAAATAATTAGAAAAATAGACAATTCTTATAGGGCAGAAGGTGGAATTGCCATATTATACGGCAATCTGGCTCCTAACGGAGCTGTTATTAAATCAAGCGGCGTCGGTCCTTCTATGATGAAATTCACTGGAAATGCCAGAGTTTTTGATAGTGAGGAAGATTCTATGAAAAGCATATCTTCAGGAGAAATAAAATCTGGCGATGTTGTAGTTATAAGATATGAAGGACCTAAAGGAGGTCCCGGTATGAGGGAAATGCTTGCTCCTACTTCTCAAATAGTCGGTATGGGATTAGGAGATAAAGTCGCTCTCATAACAGACGGCCGTTTTTCAGGGGGGACAAGAGGTCCATGTATAGGACATATTTCTCCCGAAGCTCAGGAAGGCGGTCCCATAGCTTTTATTAACGAAGGCGATAAAATAGAAATTGATATAAATGAAAGAAAACTTAATGTACTCCTTAGCGATGACGAGTTAAATCTGAGAAAATCAAGCTGGAAGAAAAAAGAGAAAAAAATAGATTATGGTTATTTAGCAAGATATTCAGATATTGTTTCGTCAGCCGATGAAGGGGCAATTGTAAACAGAAAGGTGAGAAAATAAATGATTAAAGAAAATAAAAAGCAGCTGATGACGGGCTCTAAGATTCTTATTGAAAGTTTATTAAGAGAGGGGGTAAACACTATATTTGGATATCCCGGGGGAGCTGTACTTAATATTTACGATGAGCTTTTTAATTATAGAGATAAATTAAATCATATTCTTGTCCGTCATGAACAGGGCGCAGCGCACGCAGCAGACGGTTATGCGAGAGCGACGGGTAAAGTAGGCGTCGTGCTGGTAACTTCAGGACCCGGCGCTACAAATACAATAACAGGGATTGCTACTGCATATATGGATTCCATTCCTATGGTAATTATTACGGGACAGGTTCCGACAATTCTCATCGGCAACGATGCCTTTCAGGAAGCAGATACTGTCGGAATAACAAGACCGTGCACAAAACATAATTATCTTGTGAGAGACGTTAAAGATCTTGCACGAATTGTAAAAGAAGCGTTTTATATTGCTTCAACAGGAAGACCAGGTCCTGTTCTTATAGATATTCCTAAAGATATCACTTCGAATGTTGCCGAGTTTGATTATCCTGAATCTATTGAAATGCGCAGTTATAATCCTACTTATTTTGGTCACCATGTTCAAATATTAAAGGTCGTCAATGAACTTTTGAAAGCTGAAAAGCCAATGCTTTATATTGGAGGAGGAGTAATAAGTTCAAATGCGGCTGCCGAGCTTAAAGAAATTGCAGAAATGGTAGATTTACCGATTGTTTCCACTCTTATGGGGCTTGGCGGTTTTCCTTCCGAGCACTCTTTATTTTTTGGTATGCTCGGAATGCATGGAACTTATGCGGCTAATACGGGTATATCAAATGCTGATTTTATTGTGGCAATAGGTTCAAGATTTGATGACAGGGTTACAGGCAAAGTTGACGAGTTCGGCAGAAAAGCGAAATTCGCACATATTGATATAGACCCGTCTTCTATCGGCAAAAATGTAAAAATAGATATACCTGTCGTAGGAGATGTTAAATCTGTCTTAAACAGTATGTTAGAAATATTAGCGTTAAAATCGAAAGAAATAGAATCTACGCAGTATAAAAGAATGAAATGGTTAGAAGAACTTAATATGTATAAATATGAACATCCGCTTTCATATAAAATGACGGATATCATTAAACCTCAATATGTTGTTGAAAAAATATATGAATTAACTAACGGAGAGGCTATTATAGCAACGGAAGTCGGACAGAATCAAATGTGGACCGCCCAATTTTATAAATTTAAAAACCCAAGATCATTATTGACCTCGGGAGGACTCGGTACTATGGGGTACGGGTTTCCGGCTGCTATCGGCGCCCAGGTAGCATATCCCGAGAGAGCCGTATTTGATATTGCGGGAGATGGCAGCATTCAAATGAATATACAGGAACTGGCTACGGCTGTTCAATATAATCTGCCGGTAAAAATTGCAATAATAAATAATAATTTTCTTGGAATGATCAGACAGTGGCAGGAATTATTTTATGAAAAGAGATATTCTTTTTCGGAATTAAATGTCAACCCCGACTTTGTTAAGCTTGCCGAAAAAGAATATCTCTTTTCA
>JAKACI010000027.1 GCA_021821565.1 bacterium
GGGTTTAATAAATCGGCTACTACAGAAATACCTCCGACTATTATAGTTTGAGAATGAGGGTCTTTTGAACCTAAAATAGCAATTATCTGGGCAGGAATTCTTAAAACATCTAAATTATCTAAATAATGCGACGCTATTAACAGATTTCCTTCAGGAGGCAATTTATAAGAAGGATTTCCCCAGTATCCGTTAGCAAAAGGTCCAAGCTGACCTGATGAAACAAATGATTTTAATCTTTTTTTAACCTCTTCAAATCTCGCCAAGCTTGCATTGTAAGGAGTATTGGTATAAGCATAGGCAATATCCATTGTTTTTTTAGGTTCGGCGTCTAAAGCGGAAACAATATCAACCCAATCAAAGCCCGCTAATTGATAAAAATGTATAAGATGATCCTGAACAAATTGTGCTCCTTTTAAAATATTTCTAGCTAATCTTGCATTTTTTGGGGGATGAATACCGAGAGCATTTTCTATCGCCCATGTTGCAGTTTCATAATGAGTATATGTGCAAACGCCGCATATGCGCTGGGCAAATAAACCTGCATCTTCGGGAGCTCTTCCTTGAAGTATCAGTTCTATTCCTCTGAATAAAGTTGCAGAAGAATACGCATCGCTAATTATATCTCCGTTCATTTCTACTTCAATTCTTAAATGTCCTTCAATTCTTGTAATAGGATCTACTATTATTCTCTTAGACATATATTGTTCCTCTTAATTAATTATTATTAATTATCTTTATCTTTGGTTTTTATCTTTTATCTCTGTATTTATTATTATTAGTGCTTTTATTGTTGTCTTTATTATTATTTATTGTCGCTGTTATTTAATTTATCGTCTTTATCTTTGTCTTTGTCTTTATCTTTGTCTTTATCTTTGTCTTTGTCTTTGTCTTTGTCTTTGTCTTTGTCTTTATCTTTATCTTTATCTTTATTTTTATCTTTGTCTTTATCTTTATTTTTGTCTTTGTTATTTTTCCTTTTTTTAACTCCTGTATATATTGCATGGGCAGCTATTCCTACACCTGCCGCTCCAAATAGAGCAACGCCAAATTCATCGGCGGTAGCTTCAACTGCTGGTAAGAAAATTTTAGCGTCGGCATTTGGCTTTTCAAAAGGCGTCATCCTATCCCAGAAAGCAGGTTCAGAACATCCGATGCAGCCGTGCCCTGCTCTCATCGGAAAACTCATATCTTGATTATATTCTACAACGGTGCAATTATTCCAGGTAAAAGGACCCTTGCATCCCATCATATATAAGCAATATTGTTTTTTTGCTCCGTCATCCCCCCAGTGTCTTATATATTCCCCTGCTTCAAAATGACCTCTCCTATAACAATTGTCGTGCAATCTTCCTGAATATGCCCAGAGCGGTCTTCCTAAACTATCAAGCATCGGAGCCTTACCTATTAATATATACTCAACTAATGTTCCGACCAAATTGACGGGATTAGCGGGACATGCGGGTATATTTATTACTTGTCTGTCGGTAACCGAACTTAATCCGACAGAGCCTGTAGGATTAGGATATGCAGCAGGAATACCTCCATAAGAAGCGCAATTTCCTACGGCAATAATAACCCCCGCATCTTTTGTGGTTGATTTTGTAATTTCTAATCCTGTTTTACCCTTAGCGCCTATTGTAAGAAATTTTCCGTTCATAGCAGTGGGAATAGCGCCTTCAACAACTAAAATATATTTTCCTTTATTTTTTTTGACTGTTTCATCCCTTCTTGCTTCAGCCTGATAACCTGCAGGCACCATTATTGATTCCATATAGTCAACGCTGACATAATTTAATATAATTTCGGCAGGAGTGGGATGAGCAGTTCTTAAAAAAGCTTCGGTGTTTCCCATGCAATCACCCATGTCAAGCCATATAAAAGGAGTCTTTGTCAAAATATTTGCAGCTCTAGCTACTCTAGGAGAAAATATTGTCGGGAGCATTAATGCAGAAGTCAGAAGAGCCGTCCATTGAATAAATTCTCTTCTTGAAACTCCGTTGGAAGTAAAAACATTTTTAAAATTTTCATTAATATCTTTTTTTTCTTGAAAATATTCTTTTTCAAGATTGTCAAGGCGAGAATCTATGATTTTTAAAACCTCATTAGAATCTTCGGATATATTTCTAAGCGGATCCCATTTAAAATCTTCCGATGTTTTATTTATGCAATAATTGTCGTGTTTGCTTTCATCAAGTTCAGATTTGCCTTCATTAACTCCATTTTCTTTAATTTTACTATCAACATTGTTTTTCTTTTTGAATTTTTTAACTTTGATGCGAACTTTGGCGTGATTATCAGCTCCCATAATAAATTCTCCTAAAAAATTTAATATAAATTTAATATTATAAAATTTTCAAAATCAATATGTTTAATAAATATAAATATAAATATAAATATTTATTTTGAGCTGATTCTAATTATTATTACATTATTACATTAAAAAGTTTTTGCCAATAATTAAATTATAATATAATAATAGTTCAAAATTATATTTGCTAATTAATCATTTACTAATTAATAATAATATATTCGTTATGTTTATTCTTTATAAATATAATATTATATATATGAATATATATTGTATGTTTATTTTTTGAATTATATAACTATATATAAAAAAGTCAAATCAAACAAAATTTTAAAAAATAAAGAAAAATACTATTATTTAATTAAAAATAAAGAAAAATAAATAAATAAATGATATATTATCGTTATAAAATTAAATTAGTTTAATTATTTTAGCCTATTTATAGTATAAATAATCTTTTAAAATAAATTTTCATAAATTTTAATTTATTTTTATTTAATTTATTTTATTTTTTTTGGATATTAAGATGCGCGTGATATTTGCATTACCTTTTTAATTTATTTTTTTTGATAACTTATAACTTATAACTTATAACTTATAACTTATAACTTATAACTTTAATTTATTGTTTATTTTTGTCATATGCATGAACTTTCAATAGCTTTAGGAATATTGGAAATGCTTGAAAAAAATAACTATTTGAAAGATATAAAAATAGTTAAAACTATTAATTTGACGATTGGAAATTATTCAGGGATAGATAAAAATTATTTGGAATTTGCTTTTCAAAATTTAGGAGACAATAGATTTAAAATCGTTATTCTTGATTGCAATTATAATGAAACCGATGATATTAAAGTTAATGAAATTATAGCAGATTAGCATGAAAAGATAGAATATCGGCTAATTATTAATTTATTATTAATTATTAAAATTTATTATATAAAATCATATAAAATTAGTAAGGAGTTTAAAGTGTACCCGGAACATAAAAAAATTTCTATTCAAAGAAATGCTTTAGAAGCGAATGAAATTATTGCAAAATCTAATAAATCAAAATTTGAATTAAATAAAATATTTGTTGTAAATATGCTAAGTTCTCCGGGTTCAGGCAAGACCTCTATACTGGAGCATATTATTCCCATTTTAAAAAATAAAAATATTAAAGCCTGCGTAATAGAGGGCGATGTTGAAACAGATTTAGATAAAAAAAGAATTGATGCATTAAATATTCCTTCCTACCAGATTATTACAAAAGGAACATGTCATCTTGATGCTAGAATGATTGATAAATCACTCTTAAATATTGATTTAAATAACTTAGATATTTTATTTATAGAAAATGTAGGTAACTTAGTATGTCCGACTTCTTTTAATCTGGGGGAGGATTTTAAAGCCGTTGTTTTGTCAATTACGGAAGGAGACGATAAACCTTTAAAGTATCCGGCGGCTTTTTATAAATCTGAAATTATGATTATTAATAAAATTGATTTATTGAAAGTGCTTGATTCTAATATAGAAAAAATTAAAGAAAATGCTCTATCAATAAATAATAACCTAAAAATATTTAAGGTTTCATGTAAAACAAATGAAGGAGTAAATGGTTTGACAGATTATTTTATAAAACAGGTTTTTATTAAACAGCAAAGATAATAATAAATTATAAAAATAAATAATTACAATAAATAATTACAATAAATAATAATAGAATAATAATAAATGATTATAAAAACAGCCACAAAAATAACAAATAATAAAAAGTATTATTAATAATAATAAATGGATTATAAAAACATCACAACAAAATAGTAAATAGTTAAATAAATATTAAAAATATTAATAAATTAATATGTGTTTAGGCGCTCACGTTTCAATATCAGGCGGGTTGCAAAATGCTTGCGATCATGCCGTTAAAACTAATTCTAATGCTATACAAATATTTACAAAAAATCAGATAAGGTGGGATTTTGAAGAACTGGAAGAAGAAAATATAAGGATTTTTAAAGATTGTATAAGCAAATTAAAAATAACCCCTATATCTCATATATCATATTTAATAAACTTAGGCAGCGCAGATGAAAATATTGAGCAAAAATCTTTTAATCTTTTCATAGAAGAAATTAAAAGATGCCATGCACTCGGCATTAATCAGTTAATCTTTCATCCCGGCTCAAACAAAAATTTAACCGAAGATAAAACAATCGGCAAAATTTCATCTAATTTAAAAAAAATAATTGATTTAACTTATGCTTATAATGATGTTTCCTTAGCAATAGAGACTACGGCAGGACAAGGCTCTTCAATCGGATATAAATTAGAGCATATAAGGGATATGATTAATATTATAAATAGCGATAGAATAAAAGTTTGCGTAGATACTTGTCATATATTTGCCGCAGGATATAATATAAGAAACGAAGAGGGCTATATTAGTTTTACGGAGATATTTGATAAATTAATAGAGTTAAATAAATTAGCTTCGTTTCATTTAAACGATTCGATGAGAGAGTTAGGTTCAAGAGTTGATAGACATGCTCACATAGGAGAAGGTTTTATAGGTCTTGAAACTTTTAAATATATTATAAATGACGATAGATTTAAAAATATTCCTAAGGTCGTTGAAACTCCCGGCGGCGATGAAGAGCATAAGAAAGATATTGAAACAATAAGAAAGTTGAAAATATAATAAATGCAATATTGACATACTCCCCATTGCTAAAGCAAGGGGATTCTGGTATCAACGGCAGATGCCTGCGTAATATTATGTAATAGAATAGTAAGATTATGTTTAATTTTTGAAATTTTATTATTATTATAATGTTGTCAACTTTTAATTTGCCTATTGAAATTTTATAATTGACATTATAAAGAAAATATATTTAAATATTATATATTATAGATGTATTATTAGTATCGTTATTATTAATGGCATATTATAATTGTAAATTTGCGGGAATAGCTCAGTGGTAGAGCATCACCTTGCCAAGGTGAGGGTCGCGGGTTCAAGTCCCGTTTCCCGCTCCATATAAATCAAGGGTTTGACAGTTTCGATAATTTCTTATCTTCTTCAGAGGTAAGAAAAAGGTAAGACTTCTTGTTAAGAACACTCACGGCATTTTTAATATGAGCGTGTGATAAATGAGAATATCTTAGGGTCATTTTGATGTCTTTGTGTCCCAATAATTCCTTCACGGTTACCAGGTCAATCCCTTTCATAATTAACTGGCTTGCGAATGTATGGCGCAAGTCGTGAAACCGAAAATCCAATATATGCGCGATCTACGGAGCGCCGTTGAAAAACTCCGCTTGAAGTTGTCATAGGGCTTTAATGTTTTAGGATTAAAGAACACGTAAGGCACATCCAACCGCCTGACAATAGAGCTTAAAGCCTCATAGAGATTATCATTAATCGGAATTTCCCTGCGGTCGCCATTTTTTGTGCGGTCAAGCAGGATAATCCGATTAAGCAAATCAACACGATCCCAAGTTAAATGGAGAATTTCCGATTTTCTCATACCGGTATTTAGAGCCGTAACGACAACGGGTTTCAGATAAGGCTCGCAGTTCGATATAAGTCTGTCCGCCTCTTCGTCTGATAAATAGCGCAGACGCTTAATCTCGCCTTTTAAAAGTTTAACCTTTCTTACCTTTTTAAGCGTATCTTCATTAATCATTTCCCAATCTAAAGCCTTAGTGAACATGTGCTTTAAAACGGCAATCATCTTATTTGCGTATGCGGGCTTAAAATCTTTTTGGATGCAGTATGTCTGCAAGTTTTCCAAGGTATTGTAATTAAAATCGGTTATTCTCATTTTTTTAAACCGTTCAGGAATAACGTTAATAATAGATTTTTTTTGGCTATAAGATTTTTGCCTGCCTTTTACCCATGACAAATACCTTTCCGCAAGTTCGTTAAAATAAACGGCTGTTTCGGCGGCGGGTTTGATATCTATCTTTTTAACGACTCCGCCGTTATCTACCTGTTCCCTTAGAGCCGAAGACCATCGCTCGTAAGTAGCCTGAGCCTCCGTTTTGTAATTGGTTTCGGCTGATTTGAAATACTTAATGCCGTTAATGCATTTTGTCATCATAAAGTATTTAGAGCCTTTCTTCTTGTAAATGCCCATTATTTATTGCACCTCCTCAGGTGGGCATTCACGCTTGTTTCAGGTATTATATCATGGGAATTTTTTTCAATCCATGAATTAATTTTATCCCTGTCGAAGCGTTTAGTCCTGCCAATCGAAACAAAGGGGATTTGACGGTGATAGCAAAGATAGTAGACCGTATTGATGTTCAGCTTAAGCAGTCGTGCAACATCCTTTACGGTCATAAATTCTTTTTTGTCTATCCTTTCTTTATCCATAGCGGTATTTCCTTCCCCTTTGTTTAGATTTTTAATGCATAATTATTTCCCGATATAAGTACGGGCAATGCTTTCCCTTGAGTGTCCAAGTTCTTCGGAAATAATCTTGCAGGCCTTATCATAGAGGGATTTTTCCAGTGGACTCATGCCAGTATATCTCAGACCGCCGGCAACAGGGGCTTGTAGTCCCGTTATAGAGAGATACCTTTCTTGCGCGTAGGAATGGCGCAAGGCGTGGGGATGCAATAATTTATTATTATCAATCCTTTTCAACTCCTTAAATGCCCTGTCTAACCTTCCTCTGAACTGTTCAAGCCTGCCCTTGATTTCAAAGTCTTTGACAAGAACCGCCGCTTCTTTTAAGATATTTCCGCCGTCCCGCATTGCGAACTTTCGGGGTCTGCCGTTTTTGCACCACGAACCCTGAAGTTTTAAATTTCCGTTGACCGTGATATTACGACCCTTACTTAGCGCCCATACTGAATGCAAGGCTTCGTCCCGCCTTAGACCGTATGCGGCGATAAGCATAACAGCTGCCAAAACTCCTTTGTCTTTGATAGATGACAAAGCCTTTTTCGATATCGCGGGACATCCTTTATTAACATTTGCGGAATTTAAAACGTCCCTGCCTATACTTATTCCAAGCTCGGCATTGCTGAGAACAGCCTCCGTGTTGTTCGCAACGGTAAGAATTCCCCTTAAGATCGTCGCTTTATTCTGCATAGTTCCGACCGAATACTCCTTTTCTTTCCAGTGTTCGGATAACTTAAGAGAATCTTCTTTTTTAATAGCCGTTGCGCTGGTAAATTTCGTGTTAACCTTATAACCCAAATCCTTAAAATCCGCCGCTATTGCCTGAGATTCTTTTCTGATGTTAAACCTGCTTTTGTCTGATAACTGGTGCAATCCGTCCCGCAATCTTGTTTCCACGTGTTTTGCGTAATACATTAAATTATGTTTTAAACTCATTTTCCTGCCTCCTTATAAATTTATATATTAATTTAGATAAAGTTCTCGCCCGGCAATTTATTTCTCTCTTGCTATCGAGATATTTTGCATTTATAGCCTGCAAAATTGGCTTAAAACAGTTTAAATTCGTAAAATGTTTTTGATGGGAACATTTATAACCCGAAAAGCTAAAGCATTAAAGGCGCTTTAAAGACCTTGCCCGAAGCGGTAATAAAAAAATCGCGGAGCGACCGTTTGCGCTCAAAGATTGCGATTTTAAAAATATAGGGCTAATATGTTTTGGCTTTCAGTTTCATTTTTTATCTGCCAGATAAAAAATATAGACGATATTAGTGCCGTCATTTTTTTTATTTCTTTAGGGGATATAGTAAAAATAAGGTTTTAAGGTTGCGTCAGTATGCTTTTTTATTCGCTTTTCGCTCATAAAATAATCATACTTAAGACGCATATTTGAGGTTCGGTTTGGAATTGGAAAATAAAAGGTAGTATTTGTCCTTGCTTCATTTTTCGCCGAATGGCTCAAAATTACTGCAGACAAATACGATTTGTTAGAATGGTGGTGGACTAGTGGGGGCGTGTGTATAAAGAAAAGATATTTGATTACACACGCCCCGCTTTGTTTTAGGTTAAACGGGCTTTTGATATCGTACGAAATAGATAATCTTCTAAGTTGCGTTTGCGGGTTTGAATATCTGGACTCTCGTTCATGAGTATCTGTCTGATATTCTCGTCTTGCAATCTGCAAAACATTAAAAGATATTTTGCATAGCGGATATCGGTTAAACTTTTGTCGTTATTAATGACGAAGTCTTTCCAATGTTTTTGTTGTTTTTTTGGATTACTTCCGGCGGGTTTGAAATTAAATTTTTGTTTCAAGAGTTGTTCTTTATAGAAAACCCCCACTTTTTCAAGAACAAGATTAAAATCAAGAACCGGCTTGTAATCTACAATGCTGACTATAGGCTTGTCCGGGTATTTCTGATTTGCAAATCCCGGCAGCCTTCTTGGCTGCAAGAATCCGGAAGCGCCTATGTCGCAATGGTAGAACTTAACCATTGCTTTTTGGAGCATCGTTAAATTGCCGTTATAATTTCTCGGTAGCGGTATGTGGCATTGATACGAACTGCCGCTTGTTTCGATAATTACTGTGTTAAAAGGCAATTGGTCAAAATTTTTGCAATCAAAGTCGTCAAGAAAGATTATTTTGGATGACGCAGGCGGTATAAAATATATTCCATTACCTTGCGCCTCAAGATATGTAGCTCTTTTGAGATTAAACTCTTTAACTGAATTTACAGACTGAAGCTCGAACCTGCCTTTGCTACCAATAACTTGGACAGATAAAGGCGGATTATAGAATTCAAGCATAATCTTCAATCCCGTTAAGACGATAGCGGTCTCCATAAAAATATCACCTCCTTAATAATTTAATTGGATTAATAATTAAAAATGTTTAGGATTTTTTAATTGATAAATAGGATTTTTACGTAACGGATGAATCCGTCCTGTAATAAATAAAAATAAATAAATGACTGTAATTTTTTAGGATTTTTGGAGTTAAATAAATAATTTATAGAGTCTTCTTTTAAATTATTTATTTATTTTTTATGATTTTAAGACAGAGCCGATGGCTCTGTCTTATTGAGGAGATTTTTATATTACTCTATCCCTTGAATGCTTATGATTAGCAGGATTAACTTGAATAGGAATAAACTTTTATAGGATGTAAGTTGAGATTAAAATTTAGGTAAAACTATTATTATTATAATTACTATCGAAATTTAAAAGGCCATATCATTTTACGGCATCACTTTTTATTTAGATAATAATATTAAAGGCTTTTATGTTAAGTTCTGCCTTATTAAAGTTTCCAATTTGGCGAACAATTCCAAAATTGGGCTTATCTCGGTTGCAAGGTCTTAAGCTAAGTGCGCTTGCCTTGCTGCGTCTTAAAATAGAATCTTCGACGCCGGCGCACGACAAAAATGTTTAACCCATAATAGGCAGCATCAACATTCAAGCTATCGTTGAGTGACCAACGACAAGTCAATTTAATATATTTATTATATCATAAAAAAAATAAACGTAAAATAATTTTTAAAATTTTATTAATTTAGTTATAATAACCATATGTTGTAATTTTATACAATTTTATATAAAACGGATACAGAAAACCATGCAATTATTTCTCTTGATAACATTGATAGCATACTTATTGCTTTTATTTTTTTTATCTTGCCCGCTTTTACTTTCTATTCCATTTGTTCCAAATATATTAAAAAGACAAATAAAAAAAATTAACGATTATTTTTTCGGTGGAATAAAATTTTTATTTAACCCCGTTAATTTATCCAAACATTTATATAATATAAAAAATTACAGATATGGTAAGGGATATCTGGTAATTGTATATATTATTTTTTGGATACTATATCTATTTTTATTTTTTTCTCCTTTAATATTAGTTTTATTTGGTGAATCAACTTTAGTTGCTATATCGGCATTACTGCTGTCAATATGTTTTTATTTATTTAATGTATCAGCAAATAAAACCAAACTTACCGCTTTTGAGGATAATAAAAAAAATGTTAAATTAAATATACAAAATACTTCAAGCGAAAGTGAAGGATTATTTGATAATAATTCAAGAGTTGATATGCAAAAAAAAATTGTTAAAAATTTATGGATTAATAAACTTACTAAAGAGCTTAACTATCCTCCGGATAAGATATTATCTGATGTAGTTATTTCTAAGTTTTCGGATAAAATAGGAAAAATAGATGTTGCCGTGTTTAAAGACAGTGAAAAAAAGTCGTATTTTATAATCATTGAAATTAATACCGAAATTAAAAAACAATTCGATTTACATAAATTATTATTAAAATTAGACATAACCGGCGCTAATTATGGCATTTGGTCTGACGGTCTTATCGCAAAAACTATTTATAATGATTTTAAAGGCAAAAAAGAGGTTTTGGGAATTCCCCGATATAAAGAAATGGAGCAAAACACTAATATTATGGAGGAAATTAGGAATATTGAGGAATATTCGACTTTAGATACTATCTCTGATACTACTGAGCGTTTTGAAAATGCTGAGCAAAATATAAATATAAACTTAAGTTATGATAAAATTCAGGAAAGCGAAGAAGTAGATAATCTTGGCAACGATAATCCGGTAAAAGACTTATTGGGTGTATTTGGAATTTGCGTCAAACTTTTAAATTATTTGGATGGAAAACAATACTTAAATAAAAAAAGCTTTGAAATGTTTATAAAATCTGAAATAAACGATAAACTTATGCCGAACGGGATATTAGAAAATATAAACGAGTACACGTCAAAAAAATTTGGCGATACCTTGCTTGAAGAAGGAGACGATCCTGACTACATTTACATTAATGAATATATAAAGGAGGATGTATTAAATGATATCCGAAAACAGTAAGATTAAGAAAAATGTTAAAAATTCATTAATTCAGTCTTTAAGGGCGGGGTTAGTTCCAAGCGTCGGACTCGAATATATACAGGTTGGCCGTCAAAAAGAAATTGAAGCCGTTTCAAACGACATAAAATCAATAGCCGAAGGCGGAAACGCTTTTAGATTAGTTATTGGAGATTACGGATCTGGGAAAACTTTTTTCCTGAACATTGTGCAATCTATCGCAAGACAAAATAATTTGGTTACAGTATATGCGGAATTAAATCCAAATCTGCAAATTTACAGCACCGATGGAAAGTCTAAAAAACTTTATACCGAGTTT
>JAKACI010000028.1 GCA_021821565.1 bacterium
TTTCTTTTGTAGTTGTTAAATAGTGCAAATTTTTATGCGTAGGGCAAATTTCAATCGGCACTCTCTCAACTACGCTAAGACCGTAGCCTTCAAGTCCTATAATTTTTTTTGGGTTATTTGTCATTAATTTCATTTTCCCTACCCCCAGATCAACTAAAATTTGAGCTCCGACGCCGTATTCTCTCAAATCTGCTTTAAAACCTAATTTTTCATTGGCTTCAACAGTGTCGTAACCTTTGTCTTGCAGATTGTAGGCCTTAAGTTTGTTTACAAGCCCTATACCCCTGCCTTCCTGGCTTAAGTAAAGTATAACGCCTTTACCCTCTCTATTTATCATTTCCATAGCATTTTTCAGCTGGTCTCCGCAGTCGCATTTTTCAGAACCGAAAACATCGCCTGTCAGGCATTGGGAATGGACTCTCACAAGAATAGGGTCGTCTTTTTTTATTTCTCCTTTAACTAAAGCGATATGTTCTTTAAAATCAATATCATTTGAATAAACGATAATCTTGAATTCGCCGCCGTATTTTGTGGGAATTTTAGATTCGACCATTCTTTTTACATGTTTTTCATGTTTTACTCTATAATTTATAATATCCTGTATTGTCAATATTTTTAAATCATGCTGTTTGGCAAATTCAATTAAATCAGGCATTCTTGCCATAGTCCCGTCATCTTTCATAATTTCACATATTACGCCCGCAGGTTTAAGTCCAGCAATACTTGCAATATCTGTAGAACCTTCTGTCTGCCCAGTCCTGACAAGAACGCCGCCGTTTTTAGCGGTAATTGGAAAAATGTGTCCGGGTCTTACAATATCTATAGGTTTTGCATTATCTTTAACAGCCGTAAGTATAGTATGAGATCTGTCATAAGCGGAAATGCCCGTAGTAACCCCTTCTGCCGCTTCTATCGAAACAGTAAAGGCGGTCGAAAATTTAGATTGATTGTTTACAGCCTGAGGATGCAGATTTAACGAATCGGCTTTTTCCTGTGTTAATGTAAGACATATTAATCCCCTTGCATATTTTGTCATAAAATTAATTGCTTCAGGTGTTACCATTTCGGCGGCCATCGTAAGGTCACCCTCATTTTCTCTATCTTCATCGTCAACTAATATAATCATTTTACCTTTTTTTATTTCTTCGGCCGCTTCTTCAACCGTTGTCATTGGCATAATAAAACCCCATTAAAATTAAATTAATAAATTATTTGATAAAACCGTTTTCATAAAGAAAATCATAAGTTATATTGGATTTTTTTATATTTTTAAAGTTATTATGATGCTGAGCATTAAAATCATCATTTAATATATGTTTATTTTCATTATAGCTCTTTTTATCAATGAAATAGTTATCTCTATGGTTTGCATTTTCCGTTAGTCTTTCTGAATTATTTACCGCGGCTTTTTCTATTATATCAAATTCAATATTAACATACCCGCCTATTTTTTTATTTTCTAAATTTGTAAATTTATAAGTTAAAGGTATAATGCTTACATAAAAATCATTATTTTTAATTTCATTAATTGTAAGACTGATGCCGTCAACGGCAATAGAACCTTTATTAATTAAATACTTAGACGATTCTATATCATTATTTGCTATGCCGATAATATAGGCATTATTATACTGTTGTTTGCTTATAATTTTTCCTATTCCGTCTATATGACCTAATACAAAATGCCCCGATATGTCGCTATTTACAGACAAAGCAGGTTCAATGTTAACTTTAGTCCCTATTTTCATATATTTTAATGTTGATTTTTTAAATGTTTCCGGTGAAAAATCAAAATTAACCGTTTTTCCGTTTATGCTTTTTACGGTAAGGCATATGCCGTTAACGGATATACTTTGTCCTATATAAGCTTTCTTAGAGCATTCTAAAATATAGACGCCTAAAATTCCGCTGTTTGAGCGCAATAATATAGATTTTATTTCACCTTTTTCTTTAATTATTCCTGTGAACATATTTTAATTAAAATTAATGATAATATATTAAAAAAACATCATCGCCTGTTTTTTTAATATCCAAATTTTTCAACTTAATTAATTGCTTATCTGCATATAAATCGTCCAAACTTTTTTTGCCGGCATTCGTATTTGCAAACGGGAAATTATTATTTAATTTATTTAGCTTATTTAAATTAGCAAAATTTATCAAATCAAATGCGTCAATAGTGCCGGCATTTCCGATTATATAAGGAGTTATATTTAATACTAATTTATCATAAAGACTATTTAATATAATATACGCAAATAAATGCTGTCCAGACTCTATCAATATGCTTGTTATGCCGTATTCGGCGCATATTTTGAAAATTTCGGCAATATCAAGGTATCGGGTTTTTTTTATAATGCCGTTTTTATTAAAATTATCACTGTCAATTAAATAATTTTCTAAATAATCTCCATACTTATTATTATAATATACTTCTTTTATAATTGCACCTTTTTGTTCAAGCATTTTTTTTCTTTTCAGTTTTTCTCCGCTGTATTCAAAAGAAGTAAAAATAATAACTTTATCAGTCGGGTCCTTAAATAAAAATAAGTTAGAATCAAGCGGAGTTATAAGATTTGAGTCAAGGATGATCCTAGTAAATTTTTTTTCTGCATCGTTTTTATTATTTTTACCATACCGTATGTTTAATTTAGGATTGTCTATTGCAACGGTATTTGCGGATACCATAATAGCGTCATGTAAAAACCGCAAATTATGAGTGTATTTTAAAGATTTTTCTGATGACATATAAAGCGGAGTGTTTTCCGAGGCATCGCCGCCACCCGCCGTATTTTTATTTAAAAATCCGATCTTTCCGTCTAAACTGATTGCAATTTTAATTGTGATAAAAGGGAGATTAGAAGTAATATTTTTTAAAAATATTTCATTTAATTTTTTTGCTTTGTCTTCTAAAATGCCGTATTTAATTTCAATTCCGTTGCTTTCAAGATATTTAAAACCGCTGCCGGAAACCGAAGGATTCGGATCCTTAATAGCAGCTACTACACGTTTAATTCCGTATTGTTTAATTGATTCAACGCACGGAGGAGTCTTTCCGAAATGACTGCAGGGTTCTAAACTTACGTATAAAGTTGCCCCGTTAGCATTATTGCCCGCCATTTTAAGAGCGTTAATTTCGGCATGCGGTTCCCCTGCTTTTTTATGATATCCGAATCCTATAATTTCCTTGTTTTTAACAATTACGGAGCCGACCATAGGATTAGGAGAGGTAAAACCCGCAGCCTTTTTTGCAAGCTTTAATGTTTTAGCTATGTAATATTCATCGCTATATTTAACGTATTTAGCCATTTTATTTTTTTTCTATAAGATCGGATACGGTTTCGTATAATTCGTTTATATCTTTAAACGATAGATAAACAGAAGCAAATCTCACATAGCTTATAGCGTCGATATTTTTTAGTTTATTGAGAGCAAATTTTCCTATCTCCGTGCTTTGTATTTCACTTAAGCTGCTTTCTTCAATCCATTTTTCTACGGATAGGGTTATATTTTCGATATTTTCTATAGAAACAGGTCTTTTTTCACAAGCTTTAATCAAACCGTTTAATATTTTTTTTCTGTCAAAAACTTCCCGCCTGCCGTCTTTTTTTATAATCAAGGGCAATGACATAACAATAGTTTCTAATGTGAAAAATTTTCTTCCGCAAAAATTACACTGTCTTTTTCTGCGAACAGTCACAGCGTCCTTAGACAATCTTGAATCTATAACTTTATCGTCTTCACTTGAACAAAAAGGACATTTCATATATATGTTGTTTATTATTGTTTATTTTATAATTTTTATTTATAAAAATGTTATTATTATAATATGAATTTATAAAAATAAAAAACTAAAAATTTATAATTTAAAAATTAAAAATATGACCTTTAAAATTTTTATTAAAAATAAAAATGCTTTTACATTAGTTGAAATCGTGATGGTTTTAATTTTAATCGGAATAATAGGAATAATAGGAATTATAGGACTGAATTCCGCAGTTTCAAACGATAGGACAATTTATGAAAGACAGCTTGAATCATCTATAAGGTATGCACAGCAGTATTCTATGTCCCATTATTGCTTTACATTTGTAGTTTTTACAAACCCGACGGCGAATACCCCCTCCAATTCAAATGTCTGTTCTATATCTTCATCAGGTGGAAGCTCGGGCGCAGAATACGGCGGATATCAAATATGTGCCTGTCCTTCGTCAAATACTTCAAATAGCGGCATCAATTCATCTGACCCTGTTTTAATAAATAACCCGTTAGCGCAAACCGCAAATTACTTTTCGGTGGCGCTTAACTATGGAATAACATATTCAGTTCAAAACAATTCTAATGTTACGCCAAATATTGTCGGAAATTATTTTGCTTTTAATTCTGAAGGTCAACCGGGAATTTTTAATAGTACTGATCTAAACATATGCCAATCTACTTCCGCTTCATTTGCGCCGTTTAGTATTTCCAATAATACAACAAACCCAATTTATTTTCTTCAAATTTCTTTCGGCTATATCCCTTCCGATTCTTTTTATATATACCCTGATACAGGTCTTGTAAGCAGCAATGGTCCTCTGTAATTCAATTTTTTCCACAAAATAAGTATATTTTAATTTTGTCTTGTAAGTAGCAGCGGCTCTCTTCAATGATAAAATTAAATTTTGCAGGCAAGACTAACCATAATCTATAATTTCTAATGGAAATTTTTATTCTATAATGATATAATATCCTAATTTTAAAATATATAAAGTAAATCATCCAAAATTATTAAACAAGAAGGGGGTATTATTTATGCTTAATTTAAAAATTAAAAATCTGTTATCTGCACCTGCAGTACCTGCAGTTTCTGCACCTGCAGTTTCTGCACCTGCAGTTTCTTTAATAGTCTCTTTAATCATCGGTTTATTTATTTTTGGTTTAGCAGTATTTGCCATGCCAAAGTTTGCCAATGCTAAAACAAAAACATTTTATTGTCCGTCGGGCTATTCTTTTAACTTAAAATCAGATCTATGTGAAGGAGACGGGAGTCTTAAAGGCTACAATGCGACGCCGTCCCTAAGAATAAATGTTTTTAAATCAAAACATCATATTTATATTTGTCCAAATAAATATGTATATTCAAAAAAAATTCAGCTTTGCAGGGGCGAAGGATCTTTAAAAGGCAGCAATATTCAGCCTACAGTTCAATCCCGGAAAACAAAATCGGCTTCAAAGACCACTAAGGCTGCATTGAAAAATATTAAAAAGACAAGTTTAAAAATAAAAAAATAGTTAGTAAAACTTAAAATTTAATTTAATTTAAATATAAAAATATGCAAATAATACTGATACAATGAAAATAATAGCAATATTAAGAAATCAGCGAATGTTTGATATTTTAAAAGAGTATGCCGATTTAAATAATTTTGGCATTGTTCATTATATAAATGTTGAAAATTTTTTAAATAATTATTCTTTATACATAAATGACGATATTTATATGGTTGTAAATGCAGGGATAGAAATTGGACATAATGTATTATCGTTGAAAAATATTAAAGCTATTCAGCAATTTGGCATCGGTGTTGAAAACGTTGACTTAGAAGAAGCTTCAAACAATAAAATACCTGTTTTTAATGTTCAGACAAAAGGAACCGCCAATGCAACGTCTGTAGCTGAACTGTCAATGTTTTATGCATTGGCTCTTGCAAGAGATTATAACGGATGTATAAATTCTATTAATCACGGCATTGCTAATGAGCCTATGGGTATCAGCCTGGCAGGCAAAAAATTCGGCATTATCGGCATGGGAGGAATAGGTCTTGAGCTAATAAGACTGCTAAAGCCTTTTAATACAATTATTTACGGTATTAAACACACAAAACCTGAAAAAGATTACGCAAAAAAATTAGGTATAGAGTTTACAGGGACATTTGCTGATGATTTTAAAATTATATTGCCGAAATTAGATTTTATTGTTTTGGCATTGCCTTTAAATGAAACTACGCAAAATATTTTAAACGGCGAAACAATAAACTTGTTGAAAAACGGAAGCTATGTTATAAATGTCGGAAGGGCGGGACTTATTGAAAAATACTCTCTTATACAGGCATTAAAAAGCGGAAAGGTTAAAGGAGCAGGGCTTGATGTTTTATGGGAAGAGCCTGCGCATATAAAAGATGAAATATTTCATTTTAATGTTATAGCGACTCCTCATATCGGCGGAGCTACCGAATCCTCAATCCACGATATAGCCGGAATCGGCATAGAAAATATTAAAAACTATATTGATAGTAAAAGTTTAAAAAACTGTGTTAATGCAGAAGCGGTAAATTAGATCAAAGTAAAATATATGATAAAATGTAAGTAAAGCCTGAATCGGTCTTTAATCCAGCGGTAGAACTTGTAGGATATTATTTAAATGATTATAGACGCTGATTTTGACGGCAATTATATTCTTCACCTTTAATACATTTTGTTCATAATTAATATTGATGCCGATTATAAATTTTATATCGCTGAGCAAGAGCGATATAGCAATAAATAATATAATTAAACGGTATAATAATAAAATAAATAATACAACAATAGAAAGGAAAAGGGGCTCTATTTATGGATTATAAAAATACACTTAATTTGCCGTCAACCGATTTTCCGATGAAGGCTAATCTAAAATCCACCGAAGAAAAATTTTTGAAAGAGTGGGATGAAATAGCTTTATATGAAAAAATGACGACAAAAGCAAAGGAAAAAAATTTTAAGACTTTTATTCTTCATGATGGTCCTCCTTATGCTAACGGACACATTCATCTTGGCACCGCTCTTAATAAAATTTTAAAAGATATTATAGTAAGATTTAAATTTATGCAGGGTTATTATGCTCCTTATATACCCGGTTGGGATTGCCACGGTCTTCCTATAGAGCATAATGTGGATAAAAGTTTGAAAAATAAAGATTCTATATCTCAGGTTGAGAAGAGAAAGCTTTGCAGAAAATATGCAGCTGAATTTGTCGAAATTCAGAAAGCTGAATTTAAAAGATTAGGCAGTATCGGTAGATATGATAACCCTTATCTAACGATGAATTATTCTTATGAAGCCGACACGGTTAGGAAAATGGCGGACTTTATTAAAAATGGCGGACTTTACAGAGCAAATAAACCTATATACTGGTGCAGCTCTTGCAAAACTGCTCTTGCAGAAGCAGAAGTTGAATATGCGGAAAAAACATCGCCTTCCATTTACGTAAAATTTAAAATAAAATCTAAACTTAATGATATTGCCGATTTACCTGAAGGTAAAAATGTTTTCGCCGTCATCTGGACAACTACTCCATGGACGTTGCCCGCTAATCTCGCAATATCTTTGAATCCTGATTTTAATTATGTTTTTGTTGAAGTAAATAAAAATAAAGAAAAAGAAATATACATATTAGAAGAAAGCCTTGCCGAAGAAACGTTAAAAAAATTTGGGTTTAAAGACGATGAATTTAAAATATTAGACGAGGTTAACGGAAAAAAATTAGAAAGCAAACTTGCAATGCACCCTTTTATTAATAGAGATTCAATACTAATTTTAGGACAGCATGTAAAAAAAGATACGGGAACAGGTTTGGTTCATACGGCTCCCGGACATGGCGATGAAGATTATGCCGTTGGATTAAAATATAATTTGCCTGCTTATGCGCCTGTCAACAATGAAGGTATATTTTTAAACGATGTAGATTTTTTTGCAGGGATGCGCGTATTTGATTCTAATATTTATGTTATAGAAAAATTAAAAGAAATAGGCGCATTGGTTCTTGAAGAAAAAATTGAACATTCTTACCCGCATTGCTGGAGATGCAAAAAGCCTCTTATTTTGCGTTCTACAAAACAATGGTTTATTTCTATGTCAATAAATAACCTGCGGGAATATGCATTAAAGGCAGTTAAAGAAAACGTCAAATGGATACCGAAGTGGGGATTAGATAGAATATCCGGAATGCTTGAGGTCAGACCCGACTGGTGTGTTTCAAGACAAAGGTCGTGGGGCGTTCCGATAACGGCTTTTTATTGCAAATCCTGCGGCGAACCGCTAATTGATTACGATATTACTATGAAAATAGCCGATGAGTTTGAAAAATACGGCGCCGATATCTGGTTTGAAAAAGACGCCGATTATTTTTTAAACGAAACAAAAATAAAAAAGCATATAAAATGCAGCAAATGCGGCAGTGAAGAATTTGAAAAAGAAAGCGATATTTTAGATGTCTGGTTTGACAGCGGAGTAAGTTATTTTTGTGTTTTAAAAAATGATGAAGATATGAAAGCAATAGGCTTTCCCGCCGATTTATATCTTGAAGGCTCAGACCAGCACAGAGGCTGGTTTCATTCAAGCCTTTTAATTGCAATAGGCTCGCAGGACGGAACTCCTTACAAGTCCGTTTTAACGCATGGATTTGTCGTGGACAGCTCCGGAAGAAAAATGTCCAAATCTCTCGGTAATGTTATTGCTCCAGATGAAATTATAAATAAATACGGAGCGGATATTTTAAGACTTTGGGCTGCTTCCGAAGATTATAAAAATGATATGAGAATTTCTAATGAAATTTTATCCCGTCTTTCCGAAGGCTATAGAAAAATTAGAAATACAATAAGATTTATGCTCGGCAATCTGTTTGATTTTAATGAGACTGTCAATGCCGTTAAATTTGAAGATTTAAATGATATAGACAAATATGAAATCCATAATATATCTTTGCTTGCCCAAAACTTATCGAGGCATTATTCAAGTTATGATTTTCACCTTGTATATCAAAATATATATAAATTTGTCACGAGTTTTTCATCTTTTTATTTGGATGTATCTAAAGATTCTTTGTATGTTGAAGCAAAAAATTCATTTAAGAGAAGGTCTATTCAAACAGTGCTGCATTACGGCTTAAATATTTTAATTAAATATTTAGGGCCGATTTTACCGTTCACTTCTAAAGAAGCATGGAGTTATTTTAATAAAAAAAATAAAGAAAAAGAACTTGCATTTGAATATTTTGACGAAATAGATGAAAACTTTATTGATTTTGAACTTGCCGAGAGATTTGAAAAATTAACGGAAATAAGAAATATTATTTTATCTTCTTTAGAAAAAGCAAGAACCGAAAAAGTAATAGGCAGTTCGCTTGAAGCTTTAGTTATAATAAGAGCTGCAGAAGAAGATTATAAGCTATTGTCTGAATTTAAAATAAGCGAATTAAAAGAAATATTTATCGTATCGGCTTTGCAGATTGAAAAATTAGACACTAAAGAAGGCAATAGCGAAATTATTTCGGAAGCTATCGTGAAACTTGCTCCGGGACAAAAATGCGCAAGATGCTGGACGTTTAGCGAAAGTGTCGGAACATATAACGATTATAATGATATTTGCGGCAGATGCTATGATGTATTAATGGATTTAAAATAAAAGAAACAATTTAATGATTTTATGCATTAAATAAATTAGATATAATAATTAAGAATATGACTGATAAGAAAAAAATAATAGCTTCTAATTTTAAAATGAATAAAACGCATATTGAAGTGCGTGAATATTTAAACTCATTTTTTAAAAAATTAAAAGAATTTAATATAAATATAAATAATAAAACCGATGCAGAAATTATATTTGCGCCTCCTTTCACGGCGCTTAATGAATCATATAATTTGATTGAAGAAAATTTTGAATTTAGACGTCTTGTCAAACTTGCTTCGCAAAATATATATTTTGAATCAGCGGGAGCTTATACCGGAGAAATATCAATAGAAATGATTAAGGCGTTCAACTGCTCATATGCTATAATAGGTCATTCTGAAAGAAGATGGATATTAAATGAATCCGATGATTTGATAGCTAAAAAAATTTCCGCTGTTTTTAATTATAGTAAAAAAAAAGACTTAAGTTTAATACCTATATTATGCGTCGGTGAAAACTTAGGTATCAGAAAAAGCGGAAAAGCTTTTGATTTTGTTGCGGAGCAATTAGATAAAGCCTTAAATTATTCTAAAAATAATTTAACCTCCAATATGCAAGACATAAATAATAAATTAACGGATAAAAATAAAAGTATAAAAATTGATGAACTAATAGTTGCTTATGAGCCTATATGGGCAATAGGGACAGGTGCATCAATAGAACCTGAAGACGGCGAAAAAATGCATGAATTTATATATAAACATTTGAATAAGAATTATTCTATTAAAAATTTTTCCGTAATTTACGGAGGAAGCGTTACCGAAAAAAATATTAATGTTTTAATGGAAAAAGAGCATATTGACGGTGTATTGGTCGGTGGAGCAAGTCTGGATCCGCAGTCTTTTTTTAACATATATAAATTTGCCGTTTCAAGATAAAATATTGCATAATTATACTATTTTATTTATATTATTGCTTAAATCAGTTAAATATTTCTAATTTTATAATTTATATTAATATTTTAATCATTTCCAAAAATTAATAATTATAATTATTAATTATATTGCAAATAAACCGGTAAACCAATAAAATGACCGATAAGTTGAAAAATATTCAGCAGATACAGCCTCCCAAAGGAACCCGTGATTTTCTTCCCGATGCAATGATTTTAAGAAGAAATGTTATGGAGACAATCAGGCAATGTTTTGTATTATACGGGTTTAGCGAAATTGATTCGCCTGTTTTTGAGTATTTTGAGCTTCTTTCAAGAAAATGCGGCGAAGAAATTGAAAAAGAAATTTATACTTTTCATGATAAAGCAGATAGAAAATTAGGTCTAAGATTTGAGTTTACTTCTCCTCTCGGCAGATATTACGCTTCAAATAATGCAAAACTTACAAAACCTTTCAAAAGATATGTCATAGGAAAAGTATACAGGTATGAGAATACCCAAAACGGCAGATATAGGGAGTTTTATCAGGCTGATGTTGATATTATAGGCGTTTATTCTATGCTTGCAGAGCTTGAATTAATTGATTTAGCTGTTTTTACGCTTGAAAAATTAGGATTTAACAATTATGAAATACATTTAAATAATAGAAAAATATTAGACGGGATTATAGAAGCTTCAGGAATACCTGT
>JAKACI010000029.1 GCA_021821565.1 bacterium
TGAAGTTGTGTAATGTAATATTGTGTAATATTAACAAAATTTATAAATTATATAATTATAATTAAGATAAGTTTAAAATAATTAATAAATAATATAAGCATGTAACTTATCTGTATATTTATATTTCTTTAGCATTATTATTATTTTAATAAGGCGATAATTAATTTACTTAAGTTGATTTAATCGCGTTATTTTAATTTTTTAACATTAAATAAAATATTAGAGGTGCCGTATGTTATTAAAAGGCAAGGTATTTAAGTTTGGAGACAATATAGACACTGATGCTATAATTCCGGCAAGATATTTAAATGATTCTGATCCTGAAAACTTAAGAAAGCATTGCATGGAAGACGCAGATTCTTCATTTGCATCAAATGTCAATAAAGGAGATTTTATTGCTGCAGGCGTTAACTTTGGATGCGGTTCTTCAAGAGAGCATGCTCCTATTGCTATTAAAGCATCGGGCGTTCCTTTGGTTATTGCCAAAAGTTTTGCAAGAATATTTTACAGAAATTCGTTTAACATTGGACTTTTAATTTTAGAAGCAGATACCGATTCTATTGATTCTGGAGATATTTTAGAAGTAGATTCGGATAAAGGAGAAATCAAAAATATAACCAAAAACATTACTTTAAATGCAAAACCGATACCTAAGTTTATGGCTGAATTAGTTAGCGCGGGCGGATTAATGGAGCATGCAAGAAAAAGAGTCAGGGAGGGCTTTAAAAAATGATGAGATTGGCATTATTTGCAGGAGACGGCATAGGCGTTGAAGTTACTAAAGAAGCGATAAAAGTTTTAAAATATTTATTAGATTTAAATTCCATCAATTATGAAATAGAAGAAGGACTTGTAGGCGGCGCTTCTTATGATGTTTATGGAAAACCTATAACGGAAGAAACTCTTAAAATTGCAAAAGAGTCTGACGCTGTTATATTTGGAGCGGTAGGGGGCACTAAATGGGAACCCCTGCCTATTGGACTAAGACCTGAAAAAGCTCTCCTTACATTAAGATATGATTTAGATTTATACGCTAATTTGCGTCCTGCAAAAGTATATGAAGATTTAATAGATGCTTCACCGTTAAAAAAAGAAATTGTCAGCGGTACCGATATGATGATAATCAGAGAACTTACCGGCGGAATATATTTTGGTAAACCGCGCGGAGTTGAAGATTTGCCTGACGGAACTAAAAAAGGTTTTAATACGCTTGTATATACGACTAAGGAAATTGAAAGAATCGCAAAAATAGCTTTTGATATTTCTATGAAAAGAAGGAAAAAAATTTTATCGGTTGATAAGGCAAATGTTTTGGAATCTACTGAATTATGGAGAAATGTTGTAGCCGATGTATCAAAAAACTATCCTGAAGTTGAGTTGTCCAATATATATGTTGATAATTGTTCTATGCAGCTAATTAAACAGCCTGCATCATTTGATGTTATAGTAACTACTAATTTGTTCGGAGATATATTGAGCGATGAAGCTTCAATGATATCGGGCTCTATAGGGATGCTTCCTTCCGCAAGTTTGAACGGAAAAAAAGGAATGTACGAACCTATTCACGGCAGCGCGCCGGATATTGCAGGGCAAAATAAAGCAAATCCGTTAGCAGCTATTCTTTCTTGCGCCATGATGCTCAGATATAGTTTTGATAAAGATAATTTAGCCGATTATATTGAAAAATCGGTTGAAAATGTTATAAAAAAAGGATACAGAACACAGGATATTTACTCAGGGAGCGCCGGATTGAAATTAGTCGGAACGTCTCAAATGGGTGAAGCGGTTTTATCGGAATTAAAAGATATAATGCCTGCATAATAATAAAAACGCAATCAGGTATTGCTTACTGTTGGAATACTTAAAATAAAATTTCTAAATCTGAATTATGGATTATAATAAATTAATATTAAAGAATATAAGCATATATAATTGATTATAAATATAACAATTAATAATAATAATTAAATGAAAAAAGATAAGTATAATGTGGCGGTTTTAGGTGCTTCAGGTCTCGTAGGCAGAGAAATGATAGACATTTTACAGGAAAGAAATTTTCCCATAAATAAACTTTTTTTGATTGCCTCCGAAAAATCGGCAGGAGAAATTATTCAGTTTAAAGGTAAAGATTATGAAGTTGAACCTGCATCTGAAGATTATTTTAAATTAAAAAAATTAGATATAGTTCTTTCAAGTCCGGGGGCGGCTGCAAGTTCAAAATATAGTCCGATGGCTGCTAAAGAAGGCGCAGTTGTCATAGACAACACATCTTTTTTTAGAATGGATAAAGATGTTCCGTTAATTGTTCCTGAAGTAAATCCCGAAGATATTCAATATTTTAGCAAGAAAAATATAATTGCAAATCCGAATTGTTCGACAATACAAATGCTTGTTCCTTTAAAACCTATTCATGATAAATATAAAATTAAAAGAATTGTGGTGTCAACATATCAATCCACTTCCGGCGCAGGTAAAAAAGCAATAGACGAATTATTTTATGAGACATTAGATATAATAAATTCTGAAGGGAAAGCCGTTCCCGATAAATTTCCGGTGCAAATAGCATTCAACTGCATTCCGCAAATAGACGTTTTTAGCGAAGACTGCTATACTAAAGAAGAAATTAAAATGGTTAAAGAAACACACAAAATATTACATGATGAAAATATTGGAGTATGTGCCACGGCTGTGAGGGTTCCGGTGATGTTTTGCCATGGAGAATCTATTAATATTGAAACAGAAAAGGATTTTGATATTAAGGATATAAAAATATTATTATCTAATACTAAAGGCGTAAAAATTATCGACAATATTTTTAGCGATGATGCAGATGAAAGATATCCGTATCAAACAATGGTGAGCGGCAGTGACGATGTGTATGTAGGAAGAATAAGAAAAGATTTATCGATTAAAAACGGTATCAATTTATGGGTTGTAGCAGACAATGTCAGAAAAGGCGCTGCGTTAAACGCTGTTCAGATAGCTGAAATATTGATAAATAATTATATATAGCATTCATAATAAATTATAATCGGGATATATTCCCTTCTGTCAAGGAGCGGCGCAGCCGATTAATTATGTTACTAATGCTATTCAATTTTTGGACAAAAATATATATTATCCTCCTGTTTAAGTAAAGGCGGTTAAAGAGCTGGGCGGTCTATAATCATTATTTATAGTATATAAACTATAATTTGTAATATCAATTTTAAGCTAATATTCTATAATATTTTTTATTGCTTGTTAAATTATTTAACTATTAAATGTAAATGTAAATGATTGCTGAATGACTACTGAATGACTGCAGGGTCTAAAAACAAAGAAATCCTAAAAAATTTATCGGTAGTTTCTTTTTATACATTTATCAGTAGAATTTTAGGGTTATTTCGTGATGTTGTAATAGCGTATTTTTTTGGTGCCGGATATTTTACTGACGCATTTTTTGTAGCTTTTAGAATTCCGAATCTTCTTAGAAGGCTTTTTGGCGAAGGTGGAATTTCTGCCGCTTTTATTCCTGTTTATTCCGATAGCATTGTTAATAAATCTAAAGAACAATCCGAAGACCTTTTGATGACGGTTTTTACGATTCTATTTATCATACTTCTTTTATTATCGTTAATAGGAGTTATATTTTCTTCATTTTTTGTTACGATAACTGCGCCCGGTTTTATCGGTAAGCACTTAGAATATAATCTCACGGTTTTTTTAACTAGAATTATGTTTCCATACATAATTTTAATAGGTCTTACTGCTTTTTTCGCCGGGATTTTAAATGTTTACGGGTCATACGGTCCAGGCGCTTTTTATCCGATAATTTTAAATATTGTGCTGATACTAAGTGCGATATTGCTGAGGTCTTTTTTTCATTTCAAGATTATATCTTTGGCTATAGGCGTTATTATCGGCGGTATTTTACAATTATCATCGCAGCTTTATTATATAAAATATAAAAAAATAAAATTAGGATTTAGATTTAATATTAAGAATAAAGACGTTAAAACGGTGTTTAAGCTTTTAACGCCTTCGCTTTTAGGTATGGCAGTAATACAATTAAATTTGCTGTTTGATACATTGTTAGCATCGTTTTTGCCTGTCGGAAGTATCTCTTATCTTTACTATGCCGATAGACTTTATCAATTTCCCCTCGGAGTGTTTGCTATCGCTCTGCAAACTGCGATTTTTCCTGTTATGTCCGCTTCTTTTGCGAGGCAGAACAACGAAGAAATACGGCATTCTTTTAATTTTGCAACATCGTTAATGTTTTTTATAATTATCCCGTCAAGTATCGGTTTAATACTTTTAAAAAGCCAGTTGGTAGATTTAATATATATGCATGGATTATTTAACAGTTTTGATGCAAAACAGACAGCTTCGGTGTTATTATTTTTTATAATTGGATTATGGGCTTCCGCATTGTTAAAAACGGTAGTTCCCGTGTTTTACTCAATGAAAGATACAAAAACTCCTGTTAATGCGGCTATATATGCTTTAATAATCAATATCGTACTTGCGGTTATTTTAATGAAGATTCTCGGCGTAGATGGCTTAGCTCTTGCGTCAAGTATTTCTTTAATATTTAATTATTTCTTTCTTTTAAATAAAATAAGCATAAAAAATAAATTTAAATTAAATAAAGAATTTTTAGTATCTTTTTTTAAAACAATTTGCGCAGGAATTATAATGGGAGTTTTAGTTGAATTTGCAATTATTGAAAGCATGCAATTCAGATTGAGTTTAATCTTTATTATAGCTATATCGCTGATTGTAGGCGTGCTATCATATATAGGAGCGTCTTTTGCTGTTAAAAATGAAATACTTGAGTTATTATATAATAATATTTTGAAAAAAAATAAGTCCGAATAAATTTATCAAATTTATTTTAATTAAATATGCTTATTTATTTAGCCGACTTACTTAAAGGTAAAATAATAAATTAAATATTATTTTCAGGAAAAGAGGAAAAGGTAAAAAGAGGAAGAAAGAGGAAAAGGTATCAGAGGAAAAGGCAGGAAAAGGTATCCGATTTATTTTTTTGCATACGAAACATTCAATTTACAAAGAAAATATTAAAAAAATTAATCGGATACCTTTTCCGAACTTATATGAAATTTCAAATAAATTTATCAAATTTTATTTTATTAACTATTATGTTATAATTATTAAAATGGCGATAAAGACAAAACTATATACGGAAAAAATTGAATTAGACGACATTGAACTATTTAACAGATTTGCGGATATTTCATTAAATACTCTGCCTATAGTGGAGAAAGAGTTTGCCGTGAACGCTGCGATAAGAGGCAACATTATAATGATTAGCGGCTTAAATGAAAATGTTAAATTATCAAGTTCGTTTATTTATGATCTGGTAAATTTGTATAGATTAAATATTAAAATCAACGACGATGAAATTATTAAAATGTCCAAGGCAAAGATAGCTAATCCTGCTATAAATTTGCATGAACAATTTTATAAAGCTGTTCTTATTACCCATAGAAAAAAGGTAATTTCGCCAAAAACAATAAATCAGAAGAAGTATGTAGATGCTATTTTTGAAAATGATATAGTAATAGGCATAGGACCTGCGGGTACGGGCAAAACATATCTTTCAATGGCTTGCGCCATAAATCTCTTTCAAAAAAATATGTTTGACAGAATTGTATTAACTAGACCTGCGGTGGAAGCGGGAGAAAAACTCGGTTTTTTGCCGGGAGATATTACGGAAAAAATAAATCCGTATTTGCGTCCTTTATATGATGCGCTGTATGAAATGCTTGAATTTGATAAAGTTGTTAAACTGATAGAACAAGATATAATTGAGGTTGCGCCTCTCGCGTTTATGAGAGGAAGAACTTTAAATAATTCATTTATTATATTAGATGAAGCTCAAAATACTACAAACGAGCAAATGAAAATGATGCTGACAAGAATAGGCTCCGGTTCAAAAATTGTAGTTAACGGAGACATTACGCAAACCGATTTGCCTGCCGACAAAGAATCAGGTTTAATAACGGCAGGCAATATCTTAACGGGAATTGAAGGAATTAAAATTATTAATTTTAATAAGGCAGATATTTTAAGGCATAAACTTGTCCAGAATATTATAAAAGCATATGAAACGAACGAAATTCATAGAAATTCTAAAAAGTAAGCGGTTTGGAATAAAAAACCATCAATATAAGTTGACTGCAATTTTAGTTATATCTTCAATCTTGCTTACTTTTATGCTTTATAGCGGAGTAGAATATATAAAAAACAAATATAAAGCGGGAGAAATATCGAAAAAAACAATAATTGCAAGAAAAAGTTTTAGATATATTAATGTTAAAAAAACTAACGATATCCTTAAATCAAAAATTAAAGACATTCCAGATGTCTATATTTATTATCCTGAGATAAAAGCGGTTTTGGAAAGAAAAATAAGAAAAGCGTTCAGAAAAGCAGCGTCCTTTGCTCTGGTTCATACAAAAAATAATGTAAATGAGGGAATTTCAGGAAATATATTTAATTCGGAACTCGGTACAAAATTAAATAATAAATTGCTAAGTGAATTTTATTTTTTAAACTATAATAAAAACACAGAAAATTATATTTTAAAAATAATAGACGATATATATAAAAAAGGAATTATTTCAGGGAATTATATACGGAATAAAACAATTAATATTAGAAATATAGTAACAAACAATTCAAAATTAATAAAATATCCCCAATTTTTTTTTACGTTAAAAAAGGCAAAAAATTTTTCTTATTATTACACACAGCAATATTTAAGTTTTCTGCCTTCTTACTTGAGAAACGATATCTATGTCGTTGTATCTGCAGTTACGAAGCCTGATATAATATATTCAAAATCCTTAACTATAAGAAAAATTGAAGATGTAAAAAAAGAATTTCATCCAATATATAAACATATAATAAAAGGCATGCTCTTAATAAGCGCGGGACAGTTGATTACTAAATCAAAAGCTTTAGAGCTCAATACTTATGAAGATAAATTTATATTAAAAAATAATATACCTTCGTTAATAGGGCTTTTTTTTGTCGTTGCTATTCTGCTATCCGTTTCTTACCTGTTTCCGTATAAATTTATAAGAAAATTCAGAACATCTTTAGATTTTAAAAATATTATTTTTACAATGATTATTTTAATTTTTTCTGTATTAGCTATAAAAATAGGCATAATATTTGCCGATGCTTTTTCTAATTATTTCCCGTTTATAAATAAGCAGGATATTTACTATTTAATTCCTTTTGTTTTTGGTCCTATGCTTATTAGAATAATATTAAACTCTGAAGTTTCCGTAGTTTTTATAGCCGTATTTTCAATATTAGCAGCGATTATCTTTAAGAATAATATTTTCTTTATGATATACGCGTTTAGCGGGAGCTTTATTGCTTCCTATGAAGTATTTGATTTTTCGTCGTGGGGAAGAGTTATCAGATCTGGAATTGTTACCGGTATCGCAAATATTTGTATGGTCATAGCATTTTCTCTAGTCAGTCTTAATTTGTTAAATATTCAGAATGTTTACAGTATTGTTTTCGCATTTTCATCTGGTATTTTTTCTTCTATAATTGTAATCGGATTAATACCTATATTAGAGAGGGTGTTTAAATATACCACGGATTTTAAGCTGTTAGAATTATCCAGTTCAAATCATCCGCTATTAAGGCAGCTTTCTCTGATAGCTCCCGGAACTTATCAGCACTCTATAATGGTAGCTACATTAGCAGAATCTGCTGCCGACGCAATAGATGCAAATCCGCTGCTTGCAAGAGTAGCAAGTCTTTATCATGATATAGGCAAAATAAATAAGCCGAATTATTTTATAGAAAATATTAACAGTAAGGATAATCCGCATGATAAGTTATCTCCGACAATGAGCAGTTTAATAATAACTTCCCATGTTAAAGACGGTAATGAGCTTGCCAAAAAATATGATCTCGGAGACAAAGTCACTAATATAATAGCTCAGCACCATGGGAATTCCATGATAGGAGCTTTTTATGAAAAAGCTCAAAAAGAAAACAAAGATGAGAATTTATCTAAAGAAATTTTCAGGTATCTGGGTAAAAAACCTCAAACGAAAGAAGCGGGTATTATCATGCTTGCAGATTCCGTAGAAGCTATATCAAGAACTTTAGAAAACATATCTCCGTCAAGGCTTGAGCTTATGGTTGAAAAAACGGTCAATAGAATTTATAATGACGGACAGCTTGATGAATGCGAACTTACGTTAAAAGATTTATATAATATCAAAAAAGCTTTTATTAAAGTTTTAAATAGCATTTTTCATCAAAGAATTCCATATGCGGGGAGATATAATATTGAAGAAACAGAAGAAAACAGTACAAAAAGTAATAATAAATATAATGAATATCCAAAGAAAGGAGCAGCTAAATCAAAAGTTAGTCCGTTATATCGTTGAAAAAGCCGTATCAAATTTATTTTACGGTTCTTTTCAAATTGATGTAATTTTTTGTTCAGCCGCTTATATAAAAAACTTAAATAAAAAATACAGGGATAAAAACAAAGCAACGGATATTCTTTCTTTTGAATTTAAAGAATATGATGAAGATGTATATTTCATAGGAGAACTATTTATCTGTCCTTCAATTGCAAAAAAAAATGCCTTAGATTTTAAAGATTTTTGGGATAAAGAAGGCTGGGCATCAAAAAATAAAACAGAATATTTAATAAATAAAAATACAGAATATACTGATTTTGAAAAAGAGATTATTTTACTTTTAATTCACGGTATTTTACATTTGTTTGGATATGATCATACCGGCGACGATGAGAATAATGAAGAAATGAAGAAATTGCAGAATATTTTATATCTCGATGCGGCGATTTTTTAATTTATTATTTTATTAGTTATTAATTAATGGAAACAGGTAAAGAAAATAATAAAGATTTTTCATACAAAAAACCGTATAAGCCTAAGAATTGGGTTGAAGCGTTTAATGTAGCTATTGAGGGTATAATTTTAGCTACAAAGACGGAACGCAATATGAAAATCCATTTTTTCGCAGCGATGGCTGTTATCCTCGCAGCTATTTTTTTAAAATTGCCGAAGATTGATTTTTTGTTAATATTTATTAGCGCCATTATAGTTTTATTTGCAGAATTATTTAATACTTCAATAGAATATTTTCTGGATTTATTTTTCGAAGGCTACTCAATGAAAACGGCTGCGATTAAAAATATTGCCGCAGGTTCAGTTTTAGTAGCTTCGTTTGGAGCTTTTGTAGTAGGATATGAAATATTTTCAAAATATGTATATAGTATGTTATACTATATTCTTATTATGATAAAGACCGATGAATCAAATATGATAATTGCAGTAATATCAATTATATTTGTTATAGTTATTATAATTAAAGCCATTTTTAATAGCGGAAAGCCTTTGAGCGGAGGTATGCCCAGTGGACATTCTGCCGTCGCATTTTCAATTTGGCTTATGGTGTCTCTCGTAACATTAAATCCTATAGTGTCACTGCTTACTTTTATTTTAGCTTTTCTTGTCGCTTCATCAAGAAAAAAAATCGGCATACATACTTCTGCCGAAGTCATTACCGGCAGCTTGATAGGCATTATAATAACGGTTTTAGCTTTTAAATTTTTTTATTTTTAATAAAATAAAAAATAACGCACTTAATTAAAATATTACATCTTATTTATGAGCCAAAATAAAGAAGCTGATTTAGATTATAATTATAAGGGATTTCAGGGATTAATTAATATTGTAGAGCAGCTGAGGTCAGAAAACGGTTGTCCCTGGGATAAAAAACAAACTGAAGAAACTCTTAAACCTTATATTTTAGAAGAAGCTTATGAAGTCATAGAAGCTTTGGATTCTCAAGATACAGGAGAAATTTCGGAAGAATTAGGCGACCTCTTACTTCAAGTCGTGTTTATATCTCAAATATATGCAGAGAAAAAAATATTTTCAATTGAAGATGTTATAGAAAAAATAAATAATAAATTGCTGCGGAGACACCCTCATGTTTTTGATAAAACATTCAGTTTGAAAGAAGGGGAATGTTTAGACGATATCATTTTAGAAAATTGGGAAAACATTAAAAAACAGGAAAAAAATGAAAAAAAACATAAAAAACAAATTTACAATGAAAATAATATTAATAATAGCAGTAATAATGATAACAAAGACGGCAATAATTTCAACATAAATAATATTATTAATTCTTCAATTTATGTCATTAAGAATATGCCTGCGCTTCATAGAGCTTATATGATACAGGAAAAAGCATCAAGGCAGGGGTTTGATTTCTCAAGTATAGATGAAGCATTATATAAAATTAGCGAAGAAACAAATGAACTTAAAAAAGAAATTGAAAATCTTAAAAATGATTTTATTAATATCAATAACATTAAAGATAATAAATCAAAATTAATAAATAACAACATTCAAGATAATGAATTAAAATTATTAAATAAATTAAATGATAACAATAATAACATTGGTGACGATAAAAATAATATAGAAAAGAGAATTAATTTAAATAATGATGATGGTAATATTGATAAAAATGATATAGACAAAATGAAAAAAGAAATAAAAAAAGATAATTATATTTTTAATGATGATGAAAATAATGCAGACAAGATAATAGAAGAATACGGCGACTTATTATTTTCTATCGTAAACATAGGCCGATTATTGGATTTGCACCCTTGTAATGCACTGAACGGCTCATCCGATAAATTTATTAAAAGATTTCATTATATTGAAAATCGACTTGCTTCAGTCCAAAATTCTAATATTAAATCTGCAGATGCTGACGCATTGAACAATTTGTGGGAAGAGGCTAAAAAATATATTTAATTATTTAATATATTCAATATATCATAAATAAAAATATTACTCTTGTTTATGCCGGTTCAAGAACCCTTCTAAGATATTATAAATGAATCTATATATTTTGTTTATTGGATTAATATTAATTGTTTTGCCCGGTGTTTATGATTATTTATTGATTTTGATTTATTATCTT
>JAKACI010000030.1 GCA_021821565.1 bacterium
TCTAACATTTCAAACTTTATTTCAAATTTCTTATCTAAAGCGTCAATCTTACTGTCTAAAGCATTAATTCTAACATTCAGTTCCGTTTTAACCGAATCAATCTTTTTATCTAACATTTCAAACTTAAAGTTAATTTTAGTATCTAAACCGTCTAATTTAATATCAACTTTTTCAAATCTGGCAACAATGTACTTTTCTTGATTGTCAAACCTTGAATCAAAATATTTTTCGGCAGATACAGAAAATTCCATAATTTCTTCCTTTGCTTGGTTTTGCATTCTTCATTATCTCCTTATAATTATATCATTTATTTTTTAAAGCAATTAAAAAAAATTATATAATATAATTATTAAAGAATTATGAAGCAAATGTTACAAACTGGTTAAATTTTTATAAAGATAATAATTTGTTAACGCTGATTTATAATTGATACACTTATAGAAGAAGTGCTATCATTCTGAAGAAAAGCAGGCAGTGTTTTAATTTAAAATTAATATACTTTATAGAAGAAGCCGATAAAATTATTCGTATTGAAATTCAAATAGAGTCTGTTCGATAATTAATAGCGATTTTTTCAAAAACATAAAATATTTTAATAAAATAAAATTGATAAAATAGACAAGATAAGACAAGACAAAAAAAGATAGACGAGACAAATTACAATCTTCCGTTCCGGTCTTTTTAGTTTTTAGACGGAGTTAAAAAATACTTGACATTGTTTTATATTTTTAATATTCTGGAAATATGGAAATAATAAATAATAAATAATAAAGAATAAAGAATAAAGAATAAAGAATAAAGAATAAAGAAATTAAAAACTTAAATATGAATGCTAATAGTAAAGACAATAAAAATGAAAATGAAAATTATAATGCGGTAGAAGTAAAATTTATAATTGAAGCCTTAGAAGCCCTTTCTAATGAAAGCAGGCTTAAAATATTTCGTATGCTTGTTAAAGCCGGACACTCAGGTTTAACTGTTACCGAAATGTCCAAGAGTTTAAATATGCCTATGAGCACATTGTCATTTCATCTGGCAAAATTAAGTCAGGCAAATATCGTTTTATTTGTGAAGCAATCAAGATTTATAATTTATTCGGCTAATTTTGAATCTGTAAATAAGCTTATCGGTTATTTAACCGAAAGCTGCTGCAACGGAAATCCTGAAGAATGTTTTAATGATATTTGCAAATAAAATGTGCCGTTTGCTTTTATTTTTTAATTGATTTATTTTTTTAATTTTATTTACTTAATTTTATCTATATTATTAATCATTAATAATTATCAATTATCGTATTTTATTAAATTTAATATCTTAAATTTTTTTATCAAGTATTTTGTATATAATATTTTATTGTTCTGGAAATATAGAAATATTTTAGTTATTTAATTAATTAGCCATTTGATCCATTATGTATATAAAAAAATATGTATAAAAAAATCGGAAGTTTTTTATAAATCAAAATTAGTATAATTTTTAATTATTTAAAGTCTATTTAATTATTATAAATGGAGGTATAAATTGTGGAAAATTCAATAGTTTTAGAGATTTACGATCCTGCTTTATGTTGTTCAACCGGAGTTTGCGGTCCAAGCCCTGATATAAAATTGATAAAAATTAATGATATTTTAAATAAATTAAAAAATGATTTCGGCGATAAAATTGAAATAAAAAGACATAGCATATCTAATGAACCAAAAGAATTTTTATCTAATAACGCAGTTAGATCTATAATCCAAAAAGAAGGAAAAGCAAGTTTGCCCGTTTGCATATTAAACGGAGAACTTTTAACTCAAGGAAGATATCCCGAAGAAGGAGAGCTTTATGCAGAAATATTAAAATCTTCGCTAACTTAACTTTTAATTACGGAGGCGTTTAAGTTTAGATTTATAGATTTTTAGTAGATTTAACTTTTATAAATTTAAGCAGGCGGTATCAACGATTATGAAATATATGTTTTTTTCAGGAAAAGGCGGAGTAGGTAAAACGACTATTTCATCAGCAACGGCTTTAAATTTTGCATTAAACGGCAGAAAAACTTTAATAGTGTCAACAGACCCTGCTTCAAATCTTTCCGATATATTTGAACAAAATCTTAAAGAAGAAGAAACAAAAATAAAAGGAGTAGACAATTTATATGCTTCAGAGATAAATGCGGCAGATTCGTTAGAGAAATACAGAGCTAAAGTATTGGGCGATTCGATTAAAGGCTTAGATAACGATGTTGTCTCTATGATTGAAGAAGAGTTTAAATCGCCATGCACCGAAGAAATTGCAAGTTTTGATTCTTTTACGGGTTTTATTGCGAGAAAAGATTTTGACGTAATAATTTTTGATACGGCTCCTACCGGTCATACGCTTAGATTAATGAGCCTTCCGTTAAAATGGACTACTTATATTGATGAGGTTAAAAAAGGTGAAGGAAGGACTTGTATGGGACCTGTTACAAATCTTGAAGGTTCTATTAAGATATACAATGAAGCATTAAAAATATTGACGGATAAAACAGCGACTAATTTTTTATTCGTTATGCGTCCTCAAGAGTTGTCGTTTTATGAAACATTGCGTTCTATTAAAGAAATTAAAAGTATCGGCATTAAAAATATTGAAATTTTAATTAATCAGGTTTTACCCGATAAGCTTGCCAAATTCAATATATTTGAAGAGCAGTATAAACTTAATGAAAAAATAATTGAGCAGGCGAGGGAAACCGGCTATAAAATAAAGAAATATTATTTAATGCCTGAGGAAATAAAAGGTTTAGATTCTTTAAAAAAATTTATATTAATGGAAGATAAAAATTATGCCGTAAAATATTTTGATAAATTTTTTAACAGCGATGACGATAATAATGCCGGCTGTGACAACAATATAATTAACAATAATAATAACGCCATTAGTGATTTGCCTATCCTTAATAAAAACAATAAAAACAACTCTGATTTAATTAATAGAATAAATAGCGATGCAATAAATTCGGCAAAATTTATTTTCTTTATAGGAAAAGGCGGAACAGGAAAATCTACCATCTCTCTTTTAACGGGTTTATATTTATCCAAATATAAAAATAAAAAAACATTAGTCGTATCGGTTGACCCTGCCAATCATATAGGTAAAATTATGGGCGTTGAATCAGTCAATGAAGAACCTGTGCAGGTTGAAAATAAAAATTTATTTATTTCAATAATATCGCCGGAATCGGCTTTAAGTGATTATAAGGCAGATACATTGCAATTTTTTCAAAAAGTTTCAAACAATGCAGATTCCCTTAAGGTTTTAGAAGAAGAGCTTAATTCGCCATGCACCCTTGAAATAGCCTATTTTAAAAAGTTTTACCGCTATTTTAAATCAAAAGATGAATTTGATTATATCATTTTTGACACTGCTCCCACAGGACATGCCTTAAGGCTCTTATTTTTAGCCTTTGAATATCAGAAAGAAAATAAGAATAATAATAGCGCCAAAGATGAAGAACTTGAATTTTTGATTAATACTATAAAAGATAAAGAAAAAACATATTTTTCTTTAGTACTGTACCCTGAATTTACTCCTATTGAAGAAGCTTACAGAGCATATAATGATTTGAAAGGAGCAGGCATAGACGTATCGTTTTTAAGTATTAATTATCTTTTAAATGCAAAACTTAAATCAATAAAGTTTTTTAAAGATAAAATTAATCAGGAATCAAAATATTTAAATGTGATTAAAGAAAAGTTTAATCTGCCTTCTTTATATTTTGAGCAGTATCCATATGAAATAAATTATAGAAATATAGAAAAATTTTTAAGAAATTCATTTAAGTTATAAATGTTTAAATTATAAAGAACATTTAATTAATAATTAAAATAATTAAAAAATTTCAAAAAATAAGCGGGTTTACTAAATGTTAGATAGATTATTAAACAGGATAATGAAGGAATGTTAATTTCCAATATTAAGAAGTTAATTTCTAAAATATAAGAATATAAACAATTTAAAAATAAATAAAATAACTAAAAATTTTAACTAAAAATTTAAATTAAAAATTGAGGTAAATTATGGATATTATTTTTATATGTACGGGAAATTCTGCAAGATCACAAATGGCGGAAGGATTTGCTAAATATTACGGTGAAAAATACAAAATAGCTGATTTAAATATATCCAGCGCAGGCGTTAATCCAAAGCCCGTTAATCCTTTCGCGATAGGTGTTATGTTTGAGAAAAATATAGACATAAGCAAGCAAAAATCAAAATCTATGGATGTTTTTGATCTAAATACTTTTGATTATGTGATAACTCTTTGCGGCGATGCAAGAGATAATTGTCCGTTAATTACTTCAAACAATATAAAACTGCACTGGGATTTAATTGACCCTGCAGGTGTTGAAGGAAATAATGATGAAAAATTAAAAGCATTTAGAACCGTCAGGGATGAAATTGAAGAAAAAGTGATGAATCTATTTAAAAAAGCTCAATAAAAAATAAACAGATTTAAAATTTAATTCAATTTAGTTATAGGTTTTAGGGGCAAGGATGATAAAGAAAATCTTAAAGAAATATTTTTTGGAACTACAGCAGAAAAGATAGTTAGCGCTCTTCCCTGTTTCGTATTGGTAGTTAAATAATTTGTAACAAAAATCATAATAAGGAATCCATAAACTTATGATTGCTTTAACACTTCAAGAATACGATATTATATTTTCCGTCGCTATTTTCCTTTTTACGCTTTTTCTGATTATTAAAAAACCTTACAATATAGGAATAGGTTATAGCGCTATAATAGGCGCTGTTTTAGCTTTTATTTTCGGAATTGTTAAATATAGCGATATTTTTAAAGTTGTGGATATTGTCTGGGACGCAACTTTTACTTTTGTAGCTATAATTATTATTTCTTTGATTCTTGATGAGGTCGGTTTTTTTGAATGGGCTGCACTGCACGTTGCCAGATTTGCAGGAGGAAGCGGCAGGAAAATGTTTATATACGTAATACTTCTCGGCGCTTTAGTAGCGGCTTTTTTTGCAAATGACGGAGCGGCTCTTATTATCACTCCGATTGTTTACGAAAAAATGAAAGCTCTTAAATTTCAAAGAAAAAATATGCTTCCGTTTATTATGGCAGGGGGGTTTATTGCAGATACAGCCTCGCTTCCTTTTAAAATTTCAAACTTAGTCAATATTGTTTCTACCGATTATTTTAATATAGGTTTTTTCACTTACTTTATAAATATGTTCGCACCCGATATTTTTTCTATTATAATTTCAACATTGGCGCTTTATTTATTTTTTAGAAAAGACATACCGTTAAGCTATGATGTAAAATCTTTAAAGATGCCGAAAGAAGCTATTAAAGATGAAAAACTTTTTAAATATTCTTTTCTCATACTCCTGTTTCTTTTAGGAGGTTACTTTGCAAGCGAATTTCTTAACCTTCCCGTTTCATTTTTTGCTATAGCTTTTGCGTTGATATTTGTATTTTTAGGGTCAAAAAGTCCCGCGGTTAATTTAAAAACCGTGTTTAAAAACGCTCCTTGGAGCATCGTCGTGTTCTCAATAGGTATGTATCTTGTAGTATTTGGTTTAAAAAATGCCGGATTGACATATATGCTCGGCAGATTTATTGCTTATTCGTCTCATTACGGCGATTTTGCTCTTACGATGTTTACGGGATACCTGGCAGCGTTCACATCTTCTATAATGAACAATATGCCGACGGTTATGATAAATTCTCTTGCAATTCATTCGGCAAATTTAAAAGATATAATGCTTAAACCTGCCGTATATGCTAATGTTATAGGATGCGATTTAGGTCCTAAAATTACGCCTATAGGGTCTCTGGCAACTTTGCTCTGGCTAAACGTATTAGAAAGAAAAGGTATTAAAATAGGCTGGGGCTATTACTTTAAAGTCGGAATAGTTTTAACCGTTCCTGTTTTATTTTTTACATTGCTGGGATTGTATTTGAGATTGTTTTTGTTCTAAATATATTATGCATGTGTAAAAATTTAATTGTATTATACCTGCTTAACCGTTGCCTAAGTCTAATTACATTAATTTATATTATACCCTTTATAAAAATAATCAATATAAAAACAAATATGTTTGAGAAAAATATCGGCATAAGCAAGCAAAAATCAAAATCTATAATATCCTGACCATTCTGTAATACTTTAGAAATATAAGCTGTAATTTATTTAAAATTATCGTTCAATAGTTCAATTCAGTTCAATTCAATTCAATTCAATTCAATTTAATTAATTAATTAATTATTACAAAACCGTAACAAAACCTTAACAAATATTTAACAATTCTGTAATAAAATCTTAATATTGATGTGCTAACATAATATAAATATATATTTTAATTATATTAAGGAAGAGGTTTATTTATTAAACAACAGCAGCGACGATAATAACTCAAGAAACTATTAATTTAATTAAATAATTAAATAATTAAATTAATTAATTAAATATCATACGTATATATACTGTCTATAAGTCTATATTGGTTTAATTAAAATTAATTTTAATATGGAGGTTATTATATGAACAGAAGAGATTTTATAAAAATTGGAGCCGCAGGTTTATTAGGCAGCGTCGTAGCCGATAATTTAATTATAAAAAATGCAAATGCTAAAATTAATAATGCTGAAACCGATGCGGCTAAATCAAAATTTAAAAAACCGGAGCATGTAGTTTTAATAATGCAGGAAAACAGAAGTTTTGACCATTATTTCGGTATGATGGACACTACCATAAACGGTCAGCCGAAAAGGGTATTAGAACTCGGTATAACGGATGGCATGGGCGGAAGCATTAAACCGTATAATCTCGGATTTCAGTATGTAACCCCGAATCATGTTGACCCCAATCACTCATGGAGGGCATTGCACACCATTTATAATAAAGGGAAAATGGACGGTTATTTTTTAAACGGGATAAATCAGCCAACGGACGATTATAAAGTAATAATGGGTTATTACGACACAAAAAAAGCACTTACTCCTTATTATTATTACGCAAAAAATTATACGCTGTGCCAGAATTATTTTCATTCTATAATGGCGCCTACCCAGCCTAACAGGCTTTATCAGATTGCAGCGCAATCCAACGGACATATAACGGATTTAAAACCGTCAAAGCCGTATGAATTCCCTACTATTTTTAACAGGCTTGAAGAGGCTAAAATTTCATGGAAAATATACGTTGAAGGATGGCCTCATCCTAAAAAATATATCCACCATTGGCTTCCGGTTATATGGTTTGAAAGCTTTATGAAAGATAAAAACTTATGGAATAAGATAAGACCTGCGGCAGAATATTTTGAGGATGTTAAAAAAGGAACCCTCCCAAAGTTTAGCTGGCTCGTGCCGGATTGGAAGAACTCAGAACACCCGCCGGCAGACGTAAAAACAGGAATGATTTATACGGTAAGGAGAATTGAGGCATTAAGGAAAAGTCCGTTGTTTTCAAAATCGGCAATATTTTTAAACTGGGATGAATGCGGAGGATTTTATGACCATGTTGTACCGCCGATCGTTGATTATTACGGTCTTGGTATGAGGGTGCCGTGCATAGTTATTTCTCCGTTTGCAAAAAAGGGTTACATTTCAAATGTCAGGCATGAGCATGCTTCTATACTTAAATATGTTGAAAACTTATGGGGAATAGACCCTTTGACCGACAGGGATAAATACGCAAACGGATTTGAAGATGTTTTTATTTAAGAAAAGATTAGAGAACGATTAAAATAAAAAGATTAAAAAAAATATATGTTAAAGCGGCAAAAACAACAATAGATATGATTCACTCATTCTTTTTGGTAAAGAATGTAAAAAGAAATGATATCTGTAAGTTAGCTTATAAGTTATATTACAAAAATTTAACCTAAACGTCATAATAATGCAACAATAAATGAGTATAATAAGTTTAATATTAAATTTTTAGTTTATAACTAAACATAGGTTTTAAAAATACGGTAATAATATAACAATAATTATATTAATAATAATAGGGAGGAAAAATGAATTTAAATTATATAGTTCACGTTGCTTCGATTTCGGGGGGTGTGCTATATCTTATTATGATAGTGCTTCTTGTTGCTTTGGCTGTAATCATTGAGCGCACATGGTATTTAAACAAAATAATTAATAAAGGTTATGAAATAACCTCAAAAGTATCCGAACTTAAGACAATAGACAATAAAATCCTAACGGAGCTTGTATCTTCATCTGATAATGTACCGCAGTCTAAAGTTTTAAATATTGCTCTAAAATTTCCTGAAGTAAGAAGCCATGACCATTTAGACAGACTGCTTGAAGAAGAGATACTATGGCAATCTCCGTCAATTGATAAAAGACTCTGGATTTTAGATTCAATCGTAACTTTAGCTCCGCTTTTAGGTCTATTAGGCACAATTATAGGCATGTTTACTGCATTTTCTGCATTAGGCGCACCCGGCAGCGCTCCGCTTAAAGTTACGGGTGGTGTTGCCGAGGCATTAGTTACAACAGGCGCAGGTTTATTCGTCGCTATTATAGGTCTTGTATTCTATAACGGTTTAAATAACTGGGCGCGTCTAATTATTCATCAAATGGAAACGATAAAAATAATGTTAGTTAATCGTTTAGAAAGACCGTGTTCAAAAGGTGACAAAGAGTTAACGGATATTGGGTTAAGCCGCAGTAAAACAGCTGAAAAAGAACGGAATGCAAATTCATTGATTAAAAATCCGTTTCCTGTTAAAGGCGAAGGGGAGGTTGTAAATGGGTAATTACAACTATATGGGAGGAGAAAACAAAAAAGCGAAGATTGTGATTATTCCAATGATAGATATCATGCTGTTTTTAGTGGTTTTTTTTGCGCTATTAATGTTAAGAATGATACCGTCTTCAGGAATAGCTTCGCAAATTCCTCATGCAAGCGCCGTGCAAGAAATGCCGCATCCAAAAGTGCTTATTTCTCTTTTTAAAAACGGCGCTATAAAGGTTAAAGGAAAGGTTTTAACATTAAATGAACTTACATCTTTACTTAGAAGTCATAATCCGAAAAAAACAGTAGTGACTATAGCAGGTTCTAAAAAAGTGTCGCTCCAGCATCTTGTTTCGGTAATGAGCGCTTGCAAGAAAGCAGGCGTAAGCAAAATAGGCATTGCTGCTTCGAGGTCTTAAATGGAAGATTATATTAATAATTCATCTTTTAATAATAATAATCATAATGACGACTACAATAAGATTCCTTTCGGTTATGCAATATTATTAGGCGCTATTTTTGAGCTTGTGCTGGTTGTGGCTGCAATATTAATATTGTCTCATATGCCCAAATATGTGCCGATACCACAAAAACCTATAATGATATCGCTTGCGGCTATTCCAACGCCGCCTAAGCCTATAATTAAACCTAAACCAAAACCAACGCCGCCGAAGCCGAGACCTGTCGTTAAACCTAAACCTACGCCTATTCCTCATCCTAAACCGAGGGTAGTAAGACATGTTGCTCAAAAAGTATTTAAAGCCGTTCATGTAAAAAATGTTCCGCCGTCGCCTGCAGTACATGAAATAGTACAACCGTCACCGAGACCGGCGCCGGTTGTCGAACACGGTCCTATTAATCCGTCGCTTATAGCGATGCTTACAGGAGAGATAAGACAAAAAATTAAGTCCTCTCTTGTATATCCGTCTGCGGCTAAAACCATGCGTATGCAGGGCAGGGTTAAGGTTTTTTTTACATATTATAACGGGGTAATCAGTAAGATAAAAATTATTCGCGCCTCTCAATTTTCTTTATTAAATAATGGTGCGATTAAAACACTTGAATTAGCGAATTATCCAATGCCGCCTAAAAAACTCATGAATAGAATATTGCAGTTCAGCATATGGATAAGATTCAAATTACACAGATAAATAGATAAATAGAATAATTTTAATTTATTATTTATTTTATCTATTTTTATCTACAGAATAAATAGGCAATGTTTATATTAACAATTTTTTAACGCATTAAAAATATATTAACGATACTTATTGTAAACATTATATCAGGAGGACAATGTGCAGAAATCGTATTTAAATTTAGTTTCATCATTATGCTATGCCGTATTTTCTTTGATTGTTGTTTTGGGGCTTTCAATAATTTTATTTCAAACTCCGGCTTATGCAATTTCAAAGTGGCAGCTAAATTATAATAAAGCAGTAGGATTTTTAAAGAAAAAAAAATATAATTCGGCTCTAAAATTCGCAAAAATATCTCTTAAAGAAAATAAAAATCCTTACACGCTTCAATTGAACGGCAATATTCTTCAATTTTTAAAAAAGTATCAAAGAAGCAATTATTACTTTAAAAAATCCCTTGCTTTAATTATAACCAAAGTAAATAAAAAAGGCGGTAGCGGTAAAAAAACAGAAAATTTTATAAAAATTGTAAAGAATAATATCGGAATAAATTACCTTTTAGCAGGAAATATGCAATTAAAAAAGAAAAATATTAAAGATGCGATTAGTAATTATAAAAAAGGTTTAACGTTTGCCAATAAAAAGCATCTAAAAGATGATTTAATGATTAACGCCGCTATCAGCTATGAGAATATTAATAAATTCAAACCGGCAATTTATTATTCAAAAAAAGTCGTAGCAAATAGTCCTAAAAATGCTTTCGGCTATTTTGTTAAAGGCAGAGCAGAGTACGGACTAAATAAACTTAATCCATCTATTGCAGACCTTAAAACCGCCGTTAAACTTTCGCCTTCCGACAAATTGTTTAAAAGCGCGCTTAGATTAGTTGAAAAAAAGAAAAATGCAAAGAAATCTTATGATGTAATAGAGTGCTATATTTATTTTTTGAAATCTAATAATTTTCCGCAAAAATTTATTTTGTTACAAAAATGTAACATTATTGTAACAAAATTTAACGATTCTGTAATAAATATGCAACATTAGGTTGATATAATATTCGTTCAATATAATAGATC
>JAKACI010000031.1 GCA_021821565.1 bacterium
TCCGATCTATAGCGGTATTGTTTAGCTGTAATTTAATATTGTTTTTAATATCGTTAAAATTATTGTCATAAGTGTTATAATTGCTATTATTGTTGTTAATAATATTACCCTTAATCTCACTGTTGTTTTGTTTTGAAATTATTGCAATTTCGCCCGGAGCTGTTTTTTTAATATTTATTTCTACGCCTTTTTCTTTTAGTTCAAAATAATTTTTAAGCGTAAAATCGGATAATTTAAATTCATCATTTATGCTGTAATTATCTATAAGTTTTTTATTGTTAATGTCGTTTAATTTTTTTTGCGAAATTAAAATATTTTTAACGGCAATGTCTCTGCCGTATTTTGTCATTTCATGAAATTTAATGCCCTGAATTTCGGTTATGCTATTTTCAGAAGTGACATTTTTCATACTCTCTATTGTTTTATTGTCTATTGCCCCATAAGTTTTACAAAGAAAATCATTATCATTTTTTATTATAAAACCTGAATTACATAGATTTTTAATTTCACTTTCTGCTTCTATTATTTTAGAGCTTCTTAATTTTTCATCGTTAAAAGTTTTAATGACTTTTATCTTATCGGTTAAATTTTCAAATCCGACTATTTTATCGGATAGTTCGCCGATATCTTTTTCAGATATATTTAGATTGCTTTTAATATCATTGTTTTTACCGTTATTTAAATTTTTTAAATTTAGATTATTTGATTTTTCTAATACTTTCACGTTTAAATCCATCTTAAAATCCTTTTTTAATTTTTTTGCTTGTTAGATTGTTTATTAAGTTATTTATTGAGTTAATTGTTTTATTAAGCTGTTTACCAAATTATTTATTTAATTAATTAATTAATAAGTTGTTTATTAAGCCGATTAATAAAAATTACCTTGTTAATCTTTTCGTTAGATTATTTAATAAATTATTTTTTATGTATAATTAAAATAAAAATTACCTCGTTAATCTTTTAATTAATTTTCATTAGATTATTTTATAAATTATTTTTTATGTATAATTTAATTTAACAAAAAAATATTTCATTATTATTAAGCTTTTGTTAAAATTGAATTAAATTAAAATAAAGATTTGATGTAAAAAAAATAGATAAGTAAATTAAAATCATAAAATAAAGCTATAAATTTAAACTATTACCTTAATCCTGCAATAGAAAATATTGAGATATTCCAAAGTTAATATTATACTGGATTACTGCTTTCGCAGGAATGACACCCATTGGGTGAAAATTTAAATGTCTACAAAGTCATTCCCGCGAAAGCGGGAATCCAGTTTTAAAAATTTCTATTGCAGGATTAAGGTATAAATTGATAATATAAATTTAAAATTCTAAATTAAAATATGGAGGGATGCTCTTATTATCTGCTTTTTTATAGAATAATGATAAATAATATTTGATTATTATCTGTTTCTTATATTAAAACAATGATATTTGAGCTGTATAATTTTGATGAACATTGCCGAAATTAAGAATAGCCTTTTTATTTTCAATACAATGAGCGGTTCAAAAGAGCTATTTAAACCGATTAATAAAGATAAAGTATTAATGTATGTCTGCGGTATAACAGCATATGATTATTCGCATATAGGACATGCAAGAGCATATATTACATTTGACATTATTTACCGTTATTTAAGGCATATCGGATTTAATACCGTGTATGTGAGGAATTTTACCGATATTGACGATAAGATAATTAAAAAAGCCAATGAAGAAGGTGTTGCTTTTAATATAATTTCCGGGCGTTTTATTGATGAATTTCATAAAGATATGGATTCACTATATGTAAAATCTCCCTCCTATGAACCTAAAGCTACGGAAACGGTTGAAGATATGATATTATTTATTAAATCTTTAATAGACAAAGGATTTGCTTACGAAAAAAATAGCGATGTTTTTTTTAAAGTAAATTCATTTAAAGAATACGGCAAACTGTCGCATAAAAATATTGCCGAATTACTTTCCGGCGCAAGGATACCTTTAAATGAGGAAAAAGAAAATCCGCTTGATTTTTCTCTGTGGAAAAGATCAAAACCGAACGAACCTTTCTGGGAAAGCCCATGGGGTTTAGGCAGACCCGGCTGGCATATTGAATGTTCGGCAATGAGCATGAAATTTTTAGGCGAGCAGATTGACATACACGGCGGAGGTTCAGATTTGATATTTCCTCATCATGAAAACGAAATAGCTCAGAGCGAAAGCTTTACGGGCAAAAAATTTGTAAATTATTGGATTCACAACGGATTTGTCAATATCAACAACGAAAAAATGTCAAAATCACTTAAAAATTATATAACTATAAGAGACTTGCTGAAAGATTATGAACCTGAAGTTATACGATTATTTTTTATGTTCACGCATTACAGGTCTTTTATAGATTTTTCGCAAGACGGTCTTGAAAGCGCAAAACAGTCTTTGATCAGACTATATGAGGCATTAAATTTATATATTAATATTAAAAACAAAATAGCCGATAAAATTATAAAGATAGGCAATTACAATAAAGATGGTTTTGCAAACAAGAAAGCTGCTGATTCTGATTTCAAGTATAAACATAATAATAGCAGCGCTAATTATAATTTTAATGCAGACGCCGGCATCGGCGATAATATTAGTATTAATATCAATAGCAATAATAAATCAAATTCTGAAATTTCTAATGATAATAATATAGAAAATTATTTGAATGAATTTTATAATGCAATGAATGATGATTTTAATACTGCAAGCGCATTGGCAGTTTTATTTAACTCAATTAGAAAAACTAATCAGATAATAAATAATTCACTTGCTAAAGGATTTATATACGATTATGAATTGAAATTTTTAGATCAATTTTATAACTTTGTTGCAATTATACAAAATATTTTCGGAATATTAAAAGAGAATCCGCAAATATTTTTAGAAAGATATTTAAGAAATTCTGAAAATATTGGATTATCTAATGAAGAAATACAAAATTATATTAATAAAAGAAATGAGTCCAGAAAAAACAAAGATTATAAAGCGGCTGACGAAATACGTAAAATGCTTTCAGGTAAAGGAATAATATTAGAAGATACTGGTTTTGAAACAAAATATAAAATTGAAAATTAAATATATTTATTAAAATATAGTATAATGTAATAGTATATTAAGAATATAACTTTAATGGGATAGGCGGCATTCGGCATATTTAAAAATTATATAGAGCATCAAGAGGGTATTTCACTTATACAATCAAACCGATAAAAAATAGAGATTGAAGACAATGAATATTAAGGAAATGATCGAAGAATTTTTGGTATGCCCTAAATGCAAAGGGAAACTTGAATTGTCCGCAATTAATAAAAAAATAGAAGAAAATAATATTTGTGAATATCCTATATTGATTTGCAGAAGCTGCGGCGTGTATTATCCCGTAGAAGACGACATACCTGTTTTGTTAATTGACGAAGCAAGAAAATTAGACGACAATAATTAATATAAAAATATAAATGAAAAAATGAAAACCGATAATCTTTATATAGAAACTTGTTTAAATACTTTAGTTTCTTTGTCTTATAAAAATATAAATGAAAAACGATAATCTTTTATGGGTTGAATTAAAACAATTATTTGCTTTAGACGTTAATTTAAAAAAATATATTTTAAATGTAAATGCCGATATTTCAGGAGCATGTTCAAAAAATTTAAACAAAGACAGCCGCAAGCCTTATAATGACAATAGCCTAAATTATAAAAAATTTTGGTTTTATGCCGAATCTATAGGAGAGGTTAAAATTGCTCTCTATTTATGCAATTTGATAAAAGAAAATATAAAAGTAAAAAATGCAAATATAATGCCTGTTTTTTTTATCAGTATTAAAACTGCATCTGCGTATAAAATCTTAAAAAGTTATAATTCTATCAATACTAATACTTTTGATAACTTAAATAATATTAATACTGCAAATAATACCTGTAATTTTAACGCTAAAGATAATGTTAATATTATAAATAATGTTAATAATATAAATAACAAAAATATTATTCATAATACCGGTAATGCCGCCCTTGATACTAAAGATACTAAAGATATTAAAGATATTAAAGATATTAAAGATATTAACAATTTTAAAAGCCCCGTTTACGATTATAGTTATAACGAAAATAATAGCAATAATATTATATTTTTTTATCATCCTGTTTATTTTACCCCTATTTTTTTTAAATATTATGCAAATTTAATTCAACCGGATTATTTTATTTCAATAGAACATAGTATAAATAATAAATGTGTAGAAATTTTGTTTAATTGTAATAAGAATGTTAAAATTTATTTATTAGATTTAAATTTTAAAAAAGAAAGATATTTAAGCAGATATAATTTATTAAATAAGCAAATTTTAAATAATATATATGTAAACGTGTATAATAAAGAAGATGAAATAAATCTTGAAAGTTTGTTTAAAAGCTGCAAAAAAATTAGATATAATAATTATAATAATGATAAAGAAGAAAATAAAAATGGAAATACAGATAAACCACTACAAAGTAATTTAATTATCAATGACACTTCATATAAACTATCGCAAAATAATTTAACGATTTTGGAAATATCGGATTATCCTCTAAAGACTGCATCGTCTTTTAATAATTTTACTAAATTTAAACAATCTGACGAAGCTGATAAAGCAGCAAACTATAAATATAATTATGATGATAAAAATAATTTAAATAACCAAAATATTATCGTCATTTCTTTTGTATCCGTTCACAAAAAAGAAGCTGTTTTTTTAACTGGCATATTAAAATATCTTAATGAATTTTTTTTTAATAAGAATATTAAATTTAAATTTATTTTTGCCCCAAGAAATATCAAGATTACAAAATTAATAAAAAGGAAAGCAGAAAAAGAAAATTTTAAAGTTATTTTTTATAAAAAAGATAATATTGGTGTAGAAAAATTTATAAAATCTGCTGCCGGAACTGATATCTTAATAATAGACGATTATGGAAAATTAGACGAAGTTTATCAGGTTTCGGATATTGTTTATGTCGGTAAAAGTTTATTTAAAGAAGAAAGCGGCGGACACAATATCCTTGAACCTATATTATATTCAAAAACTGTGATTACAGGTCCTTATATAAATAATTTTCAAAATATAGCAGATACTTATATAAAAAATAATACAATAAAAATAATTGAAAAAGAAAATTTTTTAGACGAATTTGTTAAATTTATAGAAAATAATAAATTATGGAGAACAATGGGTGAGATTTCTTTTAATATATTTAAAGAGCAGCAAGAAAAAACAGACGAAAATTTAGATTATTTTATAAAAAATGAATTTTTAAAGTAAACTAAATTAAAATTTTTGGACTTAATTTAATAAATAAAGAAAATAATAAATAATATAAAATAATATGTATTTTAATTTTCCTCTGTTAATATTGACCTCAAAACTCGTTATTTTGTTTATCGCTGTTTTATTTATATTGTTTTATATAAAAATTAAATTTTTCAAAATAAAAATTCATTTTTTAGATAATAATTTTTATGAAAGACATATAAAATTTTATGATTTAAACGGCATAATACATTTTCATTCAACATATTCGGACGGGTCTGGCAAAATTGAAAATTTAATTAAAATTGCAAAAAAACTTAAAGCGGATTTTCTGATTTCATCAGACCATAATACTTTAAAACCTAAGTATGATGGGTTAGAAGGATATTACGAAAATTTATTTTATTTTGCCGGCGAAGAAATCAATACTGAATTCGGTCATTTTCTTGCATTAGGAATAAAAGACGAAATAAAAAGAGGGGATTATAAAGATGTTCTTTTAAACATAAAAAAGCAAAACGGAGCGGGGATTATATGTCATCCGTATAACTGGTGGACTCCTTGGAAAAATTTTTCCGTTTCAGGTTATAACGGCATTGAAATAATAAATTTAGACTCCCAGTGGAGAGGAATGAATCCGCTATATATTTTATTAGTTTTAATTACTTATAAAATAAACAGCTTTTATTCATTGCATTTTCTTGCGCATAAGCCTAAAAAAACGTTAAAATTTTGGGACAGTGTTCAGAAGCATAATAGAATGATAACAGGAATAGCTTCCATAGATGCTCATTCTAATGTTAAAATAAGTAAAAAAATCAGAGTGCATTTTCCAAAATACGAAGAACTTTTTAGCGTTGCCAGGACACATCTGCTGCTTGATAGAAAATTTTCCGGTAATAACAATAATATAGAAGAAGATAAAAGTTTAATAGTAAAAGCTATCAAAAAAGGTTCCTGCTATTTTTCTTTTGATTTATTAGGAAAACCTGAAGGTTTTTATTTTGAAGCCGAGGCGGTGAAACAAAACAAAAAAAATGAATATTTTGCAAGCGGGGACACTATAAATTTAAAAAAAATGAAAAATGAAATTCAATATATCAATTTTTATTCAGGAATAAATATAAATCATAAAAAGACAAATTATGAAATAATTTTATACAAAAACGGAAAAGAATTAAATAGGGTTAAAAATAGCGCTATAAAATATAAATATGAGATTAAAAATACCCGCAGCATATCTTCTCAACATAGTGACGCAGCTGAGGAGAGCAAAGATTCTGTTAAACCTTCTCAACACAACGTACCTTCTCAATCAGATAAGGTTGCGGATATATATATGCAGGGTAATATTGATATTAAAAATAAAAACTGTGATAACGACAACGATGACAAGGACATTAAAATCATTAGAGATTTTATCAATAATAATAAGCCTGAAAGTTCAAATTTTTACAGAGTGGAAATTAATATTATAAAAGGATATAAAAAAATCGCTTATCTTTATTCTAATAATATTGAAATTTTTGGTTGATAAGTGTATATTACTTATATATTATATTACTTAAATATTAATTTATTTAAATATTAATTTATTTAGTTATTAATTTAATTAATTTTGTATTATTGTAACGCTAAATATTTTATTATTATTTATATGACCCCAAACAATATTGAAAAAATAGACAAAGAATTTGTATGGCATCCGTTTACGCAGATGCTCGATTGGGAAAAAAAGAACAATATCGTTATAGAAAAAGGCGATGGGATATATCTTTACGATATTCACGGAAATAAATATATAGACGGTGTTTCATCATTATGGGTGAATATACACGGACATAACAATAAAGAATTAAACGATGCTATTAAAGAACAGATAGATAAAATATCCCATAGCACTTTATTAGGTCTTGCTAATGTGCCGTCTTCGGTTTTAGCGGAAAAACTTATTGAAATAACTCCTGAAAGCTTAAAAAAAGTTTTTTATTCCGACTCAGGTTCAACATCCGTTGAAATTGCAATTAAAGTTGCTTTTCAATATTTCAGGCAAAAAGGTTCAAAATATAAAAATAAAAAAAAGTTTATCGCTGCGACTTCGGCATATCACGGTGATACAATAGGCAGCGTTTCCATAGGAGGAATAGAACTTTTTCATTCTATTTATGAGCCACTTCTTTTTGACACTTTAAGAATAACTTATCCTTATTGCTATAGATGTCCGTTTAATTTAAAATATCCTAAATGCGAACTGCATTGCGCCAAAGAAGCCGAAAAAATAATAACCTATTATACGGATCAGACGGCGGCAGTGGTCATTGAACCTATGATTCAGGGAGCGTCTGGTATGATAACTATGCCGGCGGGATATATGAAAAAAATTGAAAAAGCTTGCCACGATAATGAAGTTTTGCTGATTGTAGACGAAGTAGCCACAGGTTTTGGAAGAACGGGCAAAATGTTCGCATGCGAACATGAAGATATCAATCCCGATGCAATGTGTATTGCAAAAGGCATAACAGGAGGCTATCTGCCTATGGCTGCAACCCTTTTTTCTCAAGAAATTTATGAAGGATTTCTTGCAAATTTTGAAGATAATAAAACTTTTTTCCACGGTCATACATATACCGGAAATCAGCTTGCAGCCGCTGCAGCCGTAAAATCTTTAGAATTGTTTAAAAAAAATAATATTATTAACGCTATCGCTCCAAAAATAGAACATTTTTCAAAACGGCTTGAGGAATTTAATAAACTTGATAATGTAGGGGAAGTTAGAACGATAGGTCTTATGGCAGGTATAGAACTTGTTTCCGATAAAGATACTAAAGAACCTTATCCGCAAAAAGATAAAATAGGGTATAAAGTAATATTAAAAGCAAGAGAAAAAGGCGTGATAATAAGACCGCTGGGAGATGTTATTGTAATTTTACCGCCTCTTGTCATAGAAAAAAATGAAATTGACGAACTTTTAAGCGTTGTTTACGATTCTATTAAAGCTGCTACCCGGCAATAAAATTATATAATTAATTTATAAATAATACGTAAAATTATTAATGAACTCAAGCCTGTTTAAATATTTTTCTTCCCTTATAGCATTAGCCGTTTCATTTGGGTATCTCGGTATTATATTTTTGATGATTTTAGAAAGCTGCGCTTTGCCCGTTTCTTCCGAAATTGTACTTGGAACTGCAGGTTTTCTCTCAGGGCAAGGTAAATTTAATTTTTATTTGGTAGTTCTGTCCGCAACGGCAGGAACTTTAATAGGTTCTTCGCTGCTTTATCTAATCGGAGCTAAAGGCGGAAGAATATTTTTAGAAAAATACGGAAAATATTTACTTATCAGTAAAAAAGATATTGAAAAAGCAGACAAATGGTTTGCAAAATACGGCAATTTTGCCGTATTTATAGGAATAATGCTTCCTGTTATAAAAACATATATAGGATTTCCGCCCGGAGCTTCTCTTATGAACTATAAAAAATTTGCCGTTTTTGTTGTTGCAGGTTCTCTCATATATAATACGGTTGTTGCTTATCTTGGTTTAAAGCTCGGACAAAATATATATTTGATAAAACCGTTTTTTCATAAAGTGGGATTGGCGATGATTATAATAATATTCATTTTATTTTTCGTTTATTTATATGCTCATGTCAAGAAAGCTTTCGCAAAATAAAAATCAGAAGAATAATAACAGGCATATTGCTGCGACAGGAAGATTTGCCACAATTGAAGAAATAATACAAAATTTTTATTTTAATCCTGTTAATGAAATATCTTATTCCAATTCCAAGTCTGATATTAATACAAATAGAAATATTAACAACAATACTAATAATAACGAAAATATTAACGCCGGTATTGATATTAATAATTACGCTAATAATACCAATATTAATAATACCAATACTAATTACACAGATGTTTCAAATAAATTAATAAGTTTTAAAAATTTTAGCAGTAAACATATATTATTTAAACATATATTATTTTACGCTTTTTTTGTAATTGCTTTAATATTCCTGCTAATGCCTTTTCAGCGTATTAACAGCATTAATCTCTCGTTTTTCATATTCAAAGATTTCGTAGTTGTTTTAATAATTATTTTATTTGCGTCATTTTTTTTATTATACAAAAGACATCATTATAAATCTAAAAAATATAAATATAATTTTACGCATAAAAACTTTTACGATTATAAATCTATTAATAATATTAATAATAATAATGGTGATAATAATAAATACAGATATATGTTGCAGTGCGCTAAGAACTTAAATAATTATTGTTATAATAATAACAATAATTATGACGGCAGCAATAATAATAACCGAAAAACACATAAAAATGATAAAAATTATTTTAAATTGGGAATTTTAAATTTTGATAATTACAGATGCGAAGGTAATTCATATATAAATTTAAATAATATTAATGATAATATTAATACAAATAGTATTGATGATTTATATAATATGAACAATATAAATAACAACCATGGTAAAAATTTTGATAATAAATTAATTATAGGAATAGATAGAAAAAAAAGATTTGAACATATTATGATAATATCGCCGACCGGAGGCGGCAAAACTTTAAAATACATAATACCGTCAATCAAAAATGATGCCTGCTTTAACAATACAAGCGTTTACGCAATAGATATAGATGGACCTTATTTATATAACGCCGTTAAAGATAATTGGCTTATTAATAAAAAAAGAATAATCCACTTTGACCCTTATAATGCTGATTCAATCCATTTTAACCCTCTGATAGAAAGATATAATAACTATAATAATAATGAGACTAAAATTGACAAAAACTTCAATAAAAACACATATTATAACAACGATGCAGCCGCTAATATTAAAATTATGCCTGTAAGCGATGACAAACTTTATGAATTGTCTTCCATGATTTTTTACGCCGATAATAATGAACTGAAAGGAGGGGATATTCAAGCGCATAAATATTATTCTAAAAGGAGCGCAGATATTTTATACGGCTGTTTATTATATATGAAATATAAATATAATATTAAATATTTTAATTTAATTACGGCAAAAAAATTCTTTGAAAAAGGATTTAATTTTATAGAAAAGGAAATAAAATCATTTAATGGAGAAAATAGCAAAAAAATAAAAGAAATTTTTAATAATTTTTTTGAAATTCCTTCCTATGAGCGAGCTAAGATTATTACAGATATTTTAAACGGGCTTGATTTTATCAAAAACGGTACTGTAGAAGATTCTTTTAAAACAAATGAAGATGTTTTGAACGGCGGCAATTTTTTTACGATAAAAGATTTATTTGATTGCAATAAAGATACTTTAATCATTGTTGCCGTTCCAAAAGAAAAAATCAGTTCAGGCGGCTCAAGACTCATTTCTTTTATTACCGATTTAGTCATTAAAGAAATTTATGAATACAGGAGAACAATTTTAGTCTCATTATT
>JAKACI010000032.1 GCA_021821565.1 bacterium
AACTAAAAAATAAATTTCTAACGGTGATTTTAAGTAATATTATAATTAAACACTATAAAAATAATGTATAATATTAAATTATGAAAACAAAATTAGAAAATGAAGGTATTATTTCTTCAAAAAAAATTATAATAGGCATAAATTTAAATTTTGAAAGTTCATATGTGCTTAGATCTGCAATTTCTTTATTCAGAGAAGGCAGCGCTCATTTTTATATTATGCATATTATCCCATTAAACATAAATGATGCTTTTTCTTTTATTAATTCTAAAGAACGCTTGCTTGAATCGAAAAAAAAAGATGTTTTTAATAATATTGAAAACATATTAAAAGAAAGCGGGCTATATTTTTTAAATTATGAAATTATAGTTTCTAAAGGGAGGCCTCATATTGAACTTATTAAATTTTCAAAAAAAAATGATGCTGATCTTATTGTTGTCGGCACTCATCAAAAAATAGGTTTAAAAGAGCTTGCTTTCGGTTCAATCTCTTTTTCTGTATCAAAAAATTCAATATGCCCTGTTTTGCTTATTCCTCTTAAAAATACGGCAAAATTATCGCAGGAAGGATTAGTGCGGGAAACAGTTTCTACGGCTAATATAATATAACTAACAGCTAATTTCGGTAATTTATTTATTAATCTATTAATTTTTATTAAGCAATTATTTTTTAGCAATTGTTTTATTTTTTTATTGATTAATTTGTTTTATTAATTTCTTGTTAATTTTATTTATTTGGCAAATAAGGCAATATTGAAAAGAGATTGTTTTTGAAGATATTTAAATATATATAAATAAAATATATAAATATAAATAAAAAAATAAATACTTTAATGATAATAATTCACGATTTTAAAATTCAGTTATCAAAATTATATAAAGAAAAAAGTGCAGACAACAATAACAATAGAGAAGAGGAAGAAAGAGAATTTGAAGAAGAAATTATTTTTAAAACTATCAAAAATATACTTTCAGAATATTATAATGATTTTGTTAAGAATGATGAAATACCGATTAAAGTTAAAATAATAAAAAAATCTCTCGATTTAAGGCAAAAAATAAGCAAGTCGGTATTTTTATTTATACTAGATATTATATCTAATAATAAAAACGAACAAATTATTCTTGATTTTCTGTTAAAATCAGGATTAAAAGCAAGAATTGCCACTGAAAAAGAAAAAGAATTATATTATTACCTAAATTCTGAAAATAAAGTAAATTTTTATAATAATTATAATAGTGATGACAATAATAATGACAATATTGGCGCCGATGACACTATTAATAATTATGGCGGTAATAGTTCTATTAAAGAACCGTTAACCGCTTTGCCTTTCGGAAAGATTGAGAAACAGTCAATCGGACTGCTCCCGGATTCATTTAAAAAACAAAAAAAACCAGCGGTAATTATTATAGGTATGGGTCCTGCAGGTATTTTTGCCGCCGTTGAGTTATTAAAAAACGACATACATCCTGTTATTATTGAAAAAGGTAAAAAAGTTGAAAACAGACAGATAGATGTTGACGCTTTTTTTAAAAGCGGTGTTTTTAATCCTTATAGCAATGTCGTATTCGGCGAAGGAGGCGCGGGAACTTTTTCAGACGGGAAACTTACAACAAGAAAAAAAGATTATTATGTAGGTTATTGTATGAATTTTTTGGTTAAAATGGGTGCGGATAAAAAAATTTTAACCGAAAGCAGACCTCATATAGGAAGCGATGTATTAATTGAAATACTTAAAAATATAAGAAAGTATTTAATAGATAATGGCGCAGAACTACTATTTGAAGAAGAGCTTGAGGATATATTTCTTTCTAATAATACTAATATTATTAATAAATCTGCGTATAACCCTCCATGTGCTGATTCAGTAGATGCCAATTTAAAACTTGACTGTATTAAAACAAGCAAAAAGATCATGAAGGCAGATTATTTAATTTTAGCTGCCGGGGCAAATGATTTTAAAACATACGAAATGCTTTTTGATAGAGGTTTGCAGATGGAACAAAAGCCTTTTGCAATTGGATTTAGAATTGAACATAAACGAGAATTTATTGACAGAATTTTATTAAAAGAAAATAAAAATAGCGATATTTACAATAATATGAATATGTCTATAAATAGTGGCTCTGCAATTAATAAAACATTAAAAGACATTAACAGAGCCAATGCTAATAACGCTAATATGAACAATATTACCGGCAATCACTATAGTAACAGCCATTATGATAATCCTAAACTTACAGGTATGTACTACAATTTGAGTTCAAAAAATTACGGGGGATATTCTTTTTGTATGTGTCCTGGAGGCGTTGTTATCTGTTCAAGTTCCGAAGACGGACATCTTTGCGTAAACGGAATGAGCTACTCAGGGAGAAATCTTGAAAACTCAAATAGCGCTATCGTTGCTTCCGTAATGCCCGGCGATTTGCCAAAAATTTACGAAAATAAAATTAATAACGATAATAATAAATATAATGGCTCTCTAGGTCTTCTCTATTTTAGACAAGATTTAGAAAAAGATTCGTTCATTGCAGGAGGAGGTTTGTTTTCCGCTCCTTTTCAATATACTGCAGAATATATAGGTGATATTTTTAAAAATTATAATTTTAATAAAAATTTTTTAAAAAATATTAGAAACAATGACGGAGAGCATAATTTGAATATGCCTTCTCCGTCATATAAACCGGCTGTAAAGCATTATGAACTTTTTAAATTATTACCCGACTTTATAAATATTAAATTAGCAGGAACATTAACGGAATTTGATGAAAAATTTCCCGGATTTATCGACAATTCGATTTTAACAGGAATTGAAGCAGGAACTTCTTCCGCCGTCCGTATTTTAAGAAATAATGATTATCAATCTGTTAATGTTGAAGGGATTTATCCTTGTGGCGAAGGTTCCGGATATTCGGGAGGAATTGTCACAAGTGCTATTGACGGGGTAAAATGTGCTATTTCAATTGCGAAAAAAATTAAAAATAAAAATTAATAATTTTAAGGTCAAATTAAACATTTTTATAATATCTAAAAAATATCTAAAAAATTAATTTTAATTATTGATTTATTATTATTATTAATATATATTTATTATTAATTATTTTTTTTGATTTAATTTAAGCAGAAGGCTTAAACACTAAATACATTAAACGGTATTTTCAAATAAAAGCTTCATTTAAAATATAATATTTTATAATATATTTATATTTCAAAAAATTATTTAAATAAAATTTAAGGCGAGAATGTTATGAAAATATTATCAAAAAGTTCTTATGCAAATTTAATTTCTGAAATAAATGAACTTAGAAAAAAAAATGAAGAATTAAATAAAAATTTATCTAAAAAAGATAGCGAAATTAATTCATTAAACGACAATTTCAAAAATAATATTGACGAATTAAATTCAAAAATAAAAAAATTAGAATCCGATATGGTTTCAAAAGATAGTCTTTTAAATTCATTTGCTTCTGATTCCGATGAGTTGGCAAAAGTAAAGGAAGTAATGCAAAATATTTTAAAATCATGCCAGGATGGAACGGGACACGCAAAAAATTATATAGAGTCATTGTCGGAAGTGTATTCCAGCTCATTTTCAACGCTTCAAAAAACATATAAAGATTCCGTAGAATTATATAAACTTACCTTATTCACTGATGAAATATTAAATGTTATAGTTTCAATAACAGACCAGATTAATTTATTGGCTTTAAACGCTGCTATCGAGGCGGCAAGAGCAGGTGAGGCAGGAAGAGGTTTTGCAGTTGTTGCAGACGAAGTAAGAAAACTTTCCGAAAAATCTTCCAGTTCTACAAAAGAAATTTCAAATGTTTTATTCGGTATAAGAAAAGTCAGCGCTAAACTTAACAATACTCTACGTATTGACGATAAACTTAATGAAACTTTAACTAAAACTATTAAAAATATAGAAGAAGAGTTAAAAAAGATTTGTCAAAAAAATTAATATTAAAATAATATAATACATAATAATATAAAGATAAATATTTTCAAAATAAATATAATAAATATAATAAATATAATATTATTTATATAGATAAATTTAATAGCATCATATTATTATATTGATAGACAGCATTAATTGATAGCGTATTCTATCTAATCTGTAACGATATATTAATAATTGTTATTAATAAAATTAGGAGAAGGTTAATGATTTCAGAAACATTATATGAAGATGATAATCATAAATTTTTATATTTTGGCAAAGACCCCGATAGACCCGAATATATAATAGACACCAATCAATATTTAATTATTCACGATAAAGCAGGATGCGTGTTAGACCCAGGCGGAATAGAGATGTTTTCAACCGTTTCTTCTTCTTTAGCCGGAGAAATAAGAATGTCGGATGTTAAATATTTTTTCTGTTCGCATCAAGACCCGGATGTTAATTCATCTTTAGCTTTATGGGTTTCTATAACGGATGCTAAAGTTATTATTGACAGAATATGGTCAACATTTATAACACACTATGGCGTTGAACCTAAAAATATGATAATGATTGAAGATAACGGTATGAAATTTAATATGACTAAAGATTATTCTTTTGATATTATTCCTGCTCATTATCTTCATTCCCCCGGTAATTTAAACTTATATGATCCTATTTCAAAGATTCTTTTTACCGGAGATATAGGAGCGGGGCTAATGCCTAAAGAAGATTTAAAAACAAAAAAAAGCAGAAATATTTATGTTAGCAATTTTAACGAACATATAAAATATATAGAATGGTTTCATAAAAGGTTTATGGGCTCAATGGAAGCAAAAAAAGCATGGATCGACAGAATTTCAAAATTAGATATTGAAACTATTGCTCCTCAGCATGGTCTTGTTTATAAAGGCAAAGATATGGTTAACGATTTCTTAAATTGGTTTGACACATTAAAAATAGGTCTTTATTAAGAATAAAATTATTAATTTATTATAAATTATAAATTAATTATACAGGATTGACACAAAATTTTGAACGGTCTCTATATTAAATAAAAAAATATAATAATTAAATATTAACTCTTGATTTTATATTTTAACACAATGCTCACACAATGCTCGCACAATGCTCGCATGACATACCATATACATTAATTTTTTCATTCTTCATTATTATTTCCTCTTTATTTATTTTTAGTTAAGTATAATTTAATTTAAATTTATAATTAATTTGCTTTATGATTTCTTTCGCATGTATTTTGTAATAATGGGTAATTTTATTATACAACAAACATCCTCGTTAAAAATATAAATATTTTATTTATCTTATCCTTTTTTATATCTTTAGTTATATCTTTTTATATCGCAAAATCTTAAACTTTATCTTAAACTTTAAAGAAATCGTCTAAAATAGGACATTCTGAATTATTATTTTTTTCTTCACATAACGATATAAGATTTAAAAGCTCGCTGCGTATCAAATTTAAAGAATTAATCTTCTTATCTATTTCATAAACTTTTTCTTTAGCTAACTTCTTCACATTTGTGCAGGTATTATATTTATTGCTATTTAATGAAAAAAGTTCAGAAACCTGCTTTAAGGAAAAACCTATATATTTTGCATGTTTTATAAAACGCAAAATATTAACGGCCTTTTCAGAATATATCCTATATCCCGATTCACTTACATCGGGTTTGTTAATTAATCCTATCCGCTCGTAATATCTGATGGTTTGGATGTTTAAATTAACTGCTTTAGCTAATTGTCCGATAGTCATATTTTTTATTTTTCACCTCATCTTATAATACTATTGTAAATTTTATCATAAATTACAGATGCTCTGCGGCAGATTTTTTCTTAGTTCCAATTTTTATTTTGGATCGTAATATTACTATTATAAATATTATAGCTAAGTACAATGTCAAGTTATTTTTTTATTTTAAATCTTATCAATATTATTATTATTTTTAATAAATATTTTATATTAAAATCTATTTTATTTATATTATTATATTAAAATTATATTAAAAAAAAGCTTGACATTATACTAAGGTATAGGGTGTAAAATACAATATGAAGATATAATGAGTTTAAATTTTAGTGCATGACCAAAGTTATGTGCGCTATAAAGGCGGTGGTATTGTATTATATTATGCCATACGGCTTTTATCTGCCTATTTAAAATAAAAATTATAAAAAATAAACAATTTGGAGGATTTTATGAGTGTAAAAAATTATTTAAAAAGGAAAAATGTTATTACAGGTTTTTTTGTTGTTTTGATTTTAGGTTCGTTGATATTGGCGACATCGGCATTTATCTATAAAAAAAACGATGTTTCAGGGGCAGTTGCGCTAACCGCTTTTAAGAATACAAACGCTATTAATACGGACAAATTTAAAGTTTACGGGCTTATATGCGGAGATACTTTCTGTATAGACTCTATTCAAAACGCGCTTTATAAGATAAAAGGGGTTACTTCGGCAAAGGTTGATATGAATAATCAGGAGGCAATCGTAAAATTTCATGGAAATATTCCTCCCGAAACTTTCATAGAGGCAATAGACGGCGCATCCAACGCTATGTTTCATTATACCGCCCATTATATAAAATAAATGCATGGCATAATATATCAATTAGTAAATAATTAGTAAATAAATACCCAAAATTGCCGATAGAGATTATTAAAAGTGCTTTAATGTTTTAAAAAGACTGAATTCCTGCCTGCGCAGGAATGACACTCAACAGGTGGAACGATAAATCTTCACAAAGTCATTCCCTCGTAAGCGGGTACGCTTTAAAACCGTCGGCATTTAGACGGCTCATCTAGAAAAATTAGAAAAATAATTTTCTATCGGTAATTTTAGGAAATAAATAAACAAGGAGGTACATATTATGAAAGCAGGAAACAAAAGCTCAGCTTCTAATGCAACTTCCGGCTCCGCTGCTCTGTTCGCAATTTTGGGCGGGGCTTGCTGCTGGGGTCCATTGGTTTTCAGCATATTGGGAGTCGGCGCAAGCACGGGAGGAGTTCTCGGCTCTACCGCCTCTTTTCTAGGAGTTATTGCACCTTACAGAAATTATTTTTTGATATTAAATATTATCGGCGTGTTTTTATCTTTTTTCTTTATCTATATAATGCCGAAAATATCTTTACAAAAAAGCGCATCTAATATCAGCGAAAGCGCAAACGGAGAAACATGCGACTGTGAAACGTCGGTCGGTTCGTTTAATTTTAGTAAGCTCGTTTTTTTCTCGTCTTTACTGATTACGGTCGGAATATTTATATACTTGTATGTAGATACGGGTCAGGTTTTTATGGCGTGGCCGCAGCTGTAAGGCAATAGAGGGATTTTAACATTTGCAGGTATATATTTCAATTAAATTAAGTTAAGTAATTACATTAAGTTAAGTAATTAAATTAAGTCAGTTATATAGAATAGGTATTGAAAAATATTAAATAAATTACAACAGGTGAACTTGTTAGAAAATATTAATAAATAAAATAATTAAAAAGGAGGTTTTATTATGAAAAAGATTAAGATTGGGATAACAGGTATGACCTGCGGGGGCTGCATCATTTCCGTAAATAAAGCAATAAAAAAGGTTGAAGGAGTAAAAGAAGTGAAGGTTTCTTTAAAAGACAATACGGCGGTTATATCTCTATCTGAAAGTGCAAATATTGATGAGATAAAAAATAATTTGACGACTGCAGGTTATAAACCGAAAGAATATGTTGAATTATTGAAAGAAAACGCAGAAGCCTGCTGCTAAAATAATTTAAAAACTTATTAAAGGCAATAAACTATTTTGTAAATTAAATTTTAGGAAGACGAACTGTTTTTTTGTTTTTGGGTAGATGTTTAATATTAGTAACATTTTAACAGATTAAAAACATATGTTCATAATACTTATTGCGAACACTATATTAGGAGAAGACAATGAAGAAAATAAAAATGAATGTTGCGGGTATGACCTGCGAACACTGTGTTACTTCAGTAAATAAAGCAATTAACAAAGTAAAAGGCGTAATAGAAGTAGATACTTTGTTATCTAAAGGCGAAAGTATTATTTTAACGCTTGATGACATAAAAGTCGAAGATATAAAGAAAAACATAGAAAATGCGGGCTATACGCCTTTAGCACATGAAACATCTAATGTTTCCGAAACCGAAGTAAGAAAAACGGCAAAAGTTGAAAGCGCCCAAACAGGCAGCGGACATAATTACGATTATGATTTAATCGTCATAGGCGGAGGCTCTGCCGCTTTTTCATCGGCTATAAAATTTGCCGATGAAGGCAAAAAAGTGTGCGTTATCGAAAACTGGGTTATAGGCGGAACATGTTTAAACAGAGGTTGCGTTCCTTCAAAGCATCTTCTGGAAGCCGCAAGAATATATTACGAACCTTTGAGCAATAAATTTAAAGGCATAGAAACAAAACAGGCGCATATCGACATAAAAGAACTTATAAAAAGAAAAACCGAACTGCTTAACAGCCTGCGGGAAATGAAATATTACAATGTATTAAAAGGTTATAATAATATTACTTTTATAGAAGCCGAAGGAAGATTTGCATCAAAAAATTCCGTAGAGGTTATCCCTAACGATAAAGGCATAGACTCTTATAAAATTACTTCCGATAAATTTATTATCGCAACGGGCGGTGCAAACCAGATAATAGATATTAACGGATTAGGAGAGGTCGGCTATATTACAAACGAAGAGATATTAAACTTGGACTATCTGCCTGAAACTCTTTTGATATTAGGCACAAGGGCGGTATCGCTTGAATTTGCTCAGATGTTTAGAAGATTCGGCTCTAAAGTGGTGACGGTAGGACGTTCAGGCAGAATTTTACTTAACGAAGAACCCGAAATATCCGAAGCACTTTTACAAATATTAAAAAATGAAGGAATTGAATTTTTGCTGAACTCTTCTATAAAACGCCTTTATAAAAAAGACGGTAAAAAATATGCCGAAATTGAAACGGAAGAAGGACTTAAAACAGTCAAATTTGATGAATTCTTAATGGCAACAGGTATCACGGGAAATACCGAGGGTTTAAATTTAGAAGCGGTCGGAGTCGAAACCTATAAACAGGGTTATATTAAAGTTGACGGCGAACTTAAAACTACCAACCCCGACATTTACGCATGCGGCGACGTTACGGGTATAATGAGGTTAGTTACGACGGCTGCGTATGACGGCAAAATAGCCGCCTATAATCTGCTTAATGAAAAACATATAAAAGCGGATTACTCTTCTGTTGCGCATACTACATTTACCGACCCGGAAGTGTCTTCGGTCGGATTAACGGAAGAAGCGGCTATAAAAGAAGGCTACGACGTAATTAAAGTTGTTTTTCCCGTTGAATACGTTCCCAAAGCTCAGGCTATTTTCAAAATAGAAGGCTTGATAAAGATGATAGCGGATAAGAAAACCAATAAAGTTCTCGGAGTTCATATGCTGGCGCACAACTCGTCGGAAACAATCCAGCAGGCAAGCGTATATTTACAAAATAGTTATACGATCCAGCAAATCGGCGAGGAATTAGGCGTCTATCCAACTATGGCGGAAGGGCTTAAATTAGCCGCTCAGAGCTTTACTAAAGATGTTAACAAACTTAGCTGCTGCGCGTAGTATATACTATATAAACCATAATATAAGGAGGTACTGAAATGAAGACGCCGATTTGTCCCACCTGCGGCTGTTCCCTCGTAAGGTTGGGCATTGCTAAGGATGAAGCGGTAATGCGGAAATATCGGGAAAGAGAATATTCGTTCTGCTGCGACGGGTGCGCCGTTATGTTTGAAAAAAATCCGGAGGCATTGCTTAGCGGGGCTGCAGATATAGTCGTGTGTCCGTCTTGTTTAGCGGAAAAACCGATAGGTCAGACAGTGGAAATTAACTATAAGGGCGAGAAGTTTAATTTTTGCAGGTGTCCACATTGCATAGCCGTTTTTCGGAAAGATCCGGAATACTACACAAAGCGTCTATCCGGCGAAATTGAATTTTCCGGTATTTTCTCGGAAAAACAAGGGTGTTGTTCGTAATATGCAAGGGGGACATAAAACCGTAACAGGTGAAAAAAAGATTGAACACTCCCGATAATATTAGCATTTTATACTACATTACACGGAAATGTAAATTATAATAAGATTGTCTTAGTTTACTCCAATTATACGGAGTAGATCACTATTGAGCTAATTTAAACTAATTTTAAACTAATTTTAGAGGAGTATATTGCTATGAAAGTTATGAAAGTAAAAGTGCTGTTTTTAATTATTGTTTCAATTCTTGTATTAAGCTTTAGTTCTATTCCTGCGTTTGCAATGCAAAATTCAAATTACGGCGGTTTTTACAAAAATTATAACAAAACTGTAAAGATAGTCGTCGGCGTCAATACGCCTGGACAGCAATTTCAGATTTCCATGTATAATGTTGTGCACGCTATAAAATATCTTAAATCGGAAGGCAAAAAATATTCTATTCAGGTAGTTTTCTACGGACCGACCGTAAAATCGTTAATTCCTTCACAAAAGATGTGCTTGACCATGCTTCATAATCTTAGAAGCGAAGGAGTGAGTTTCAGGGTCAGCAAAAATGCTCTAATGCTAAACGGCGTTAATTCTAAAAATATACCTTCCTTTATAAAAATAATTCCCGGCGGAACGCTGCAGGTTTTTAAAAAAATAAACGAAGGATATACCTTTCTAATTGCAATGCAAAATTCAAATTACGGCGGTTTTT